>JAOZRQ010000038.1:0-11053 GCA_029940115.1 Desulfobacterales bacterium | reverse complement strand
GGCCGGCCGCCAGAGCGCGTCATGGAAGCTGAACCACGCAAAACTCCTGGCCGAGCAAGGTGGCTATGATAAGGCATTGGACTTAATCGCAGAAGCTTATTCAGAAGCTGATAATCTGAAAGATGGATACAGTTTTGTGGGGTGGCTTTTTAATCAGAATGGAAAACAGAAAGATGCTTGCAAGTATCTGGAAAAAGACTATCGTGAGAAAAGGCAAAGTACGACATGGAAGCTTAACTATGTGCAAATATTGGCGGAGCAAGAGGATCACCACAAAAAGGCTTTGGAATTGTTAGCGGAGGCATACACAGATGATATTAATTTAAAGGATGATCCTAACCATAGAGAATGGATATGCCAGCTTTTATCAGATATGTTTCCTATGGATGAGCATCTAACTTTATTTCATAACTGCTTGCTCACCTATATGGAGTTTCACCATGAGTGGGAAGGTGTCCGTCGGTTTGTGCAAACGGATGACATTGAAATCGCACGGAGATATCAGAGTTCTCAACTCAAATCGCTAGCTGGTAACCATGATGTGGAAAATCTTATATTGGATATTATCTGCCAAGGTAACGAAGTATTTTTGAGCAATGGGGTGATGGAGTTTCCAGACCGCCGGAGTCTGTGGGTTCTTATCCATGAGATTTTGATTAATGAAGATTATTTCTTTGAAACAAACACCGACTCACCCTATATTTTGGATTGCGGTACCCATTGTGGTTTGGCTATTTACTATTTCAAAAATCTTTACCCTAAGGCCAAGATTATCGGTTTTGAGCCAGTTCCGACTCTTTACAAGATGGCTTTGGAAAATATGTCTCGGAACAATTACAGCAATGTGAACATATTACCTTATGCTCTATCTGATACGGATAGATCTGAAACTTTTATTATATCAGACACTGACTCGATGGCCGGCTCTCTTGCAAAAATACGACAAAACTGCTGGTTACCTGCATATTTCTGATCAGAATGAGGGTAGCACCATTAAAGTAGAATGTCGCCGGTTGAGCGAGTTTCTTCAAGAACCTGTTCATTTCCTCAAGTTGGATATTGAAGGTTCCGAAGATGTCGTTATAGCGGAATCAGGAGCATATTTGAGTAATGTGCAGCATATTTTTTTTGAATATCATCATCGCGAAAGATTGGGTGCAAGTCGTTTATTACAAATTTTAGATTTATTGGATCAGGCTGCTTTTGATATCCGTATCGCTAAATCATATAGCAATCAGATTGCTACAAAAATACAGCCCATGCGTTTTTTCAGCAGTCCCTACTCGGCTGTGATATGGGCTAAAAACAGAAATTGGGAGCACGGAGTTTCTAAAAGGGAGGTAGGTAAATTACATGAGTGATTATCAACTGTTTATTGACGAGGATGAACTTGGACCTGAACTTGTATTTGACCGAAATGTAGCAAGTGACGATCGAACGGAAAAGAAAAATATAGGCTTTTACGAAGGCATGTACAGAACTACGGTAAGGGTGGCAAAATCTGCCCAAGTTCCACGGATGTCTGGCAAAGAAACTTCTTGCTTAAAAATCGTTAGCCACGGTGTTGAACGGAGTGGAATTTGTCATCCCATAAAGCACCGATTAGATAAAGAGAAACAATACCTCATTTCGTGTAAGATATTTTGTCCCACTTTACAGACATCTTTACGTATGGGAGTCAAGGGGAACCGTGAGAGACAGATATGGGCAACGGATATTGAAACAGGTTTGATAAATTTTATGAATCAACCGGAGGAATGGGCCTCCCTCGTAGGAACCTTTGCTGTTGAGGAGAGTGGTGAATTCCAGGTTGTCATTTTACACTGGGAACAACTCCCAATGAGGTGGTATTTAAAAGATATCTCAATCAGGGAAATAATCGGCGTTGAACCTCGCCAGCATAAAGCGAGTCCAAACTTCCCTTTGATGAGAAAGCAACTTTATTATCAAGCCTTTCTTGAGTTAGAAAGCCTGAGCTCTTTACATTATGCTTTGATCAATAAGGATGACCAGTTGTATATTCCGCTTGTATTAATGAAACACCAAGGGCTTATGAAACATTTATCAGCAAAATACAGCCTTCCTATTTCCATAGTTGAATATCTGCTAAATGTAGAAATTTCAAATCTTAAAATTAATTTGAATTTCGCCCCTGAAACCAAAAGGGCAGTAACATTTTCCGAATTTGCACATAATCGTTTTTTTGAACATAAGAGGCATGTTGATCTCATTAAGAAGTTAAGTGAGGAATTCCATATCAACCACCATGCTTTTTTTGATATTGGTTGCAAATATGGTACATCCATGATCAGTGCGTTAGAGCAGGGATATAAAGTAGCCCATGGATGTGACTTTGATAAACGAGTTATCAACGACACAAAGAATATCATGAAACTGGCGAAGCCATCATTGAAGGGAGAATTATCATTCTATGATTCAGATTTCCTGAAGTTAAACCTTCAAGAACGATATTATGATCTAATATTGCTTATTAATATCTTAGAGCATACCCCGAATCTGGAACTTACGATCAAGCATCTTTCACAGATACTTAGCAAAAATGGAATTGCCTATGTATTTCAGGGCAACTATAAATCTTTGAGTATGGTTCTAGATGAACCTCACTATCACATGCCAATCCTGACTCTTTTACCTAAAGAGTTAACAATAGAAATATTGCTAAAACTTAAACTGATTAACTCTCCCGAAGAATATTGCGTTACCCAGTGGCCAGATTGCCGTTATCTTAGAGCAATCAGTACTAAATACGGACTAAGTTTAGAAATATGCCAGAAGGTTAAAAAAGGATATTATAGTAGGGATACATTCATCCACCCTGAAGTTGTTGATAAGCACAAAGAATATATCATCACCCAGACAGAACGACGGATATACCCGTTGTTAAATCAAGACAATCGCTTTATTGTTAAAGATATTCTTAATGCTTATTTTAAAGAAGTATATGTAACAATGGAACAAGATACAATAGAAAAAAAGCTAATGTATCTTAAAAGAAACTGGGATATCATATTCAAAGTAAAATAAATTGGGTAGTGTTCTTGATCCGATGTTTGCTAAATTGATTCAAAGAGTTACAAAATTGAGTTCCGGTTTTGGAACACTACCAATAAATTCTGATTATAACGCTTTTTGGGGAGGCCTTGAACTTGAACTTGAACTTGGGCCAAACTTCGGTGTGAGGCGGAATCCGTCTCCGAACCCGAGCCTGTCTGGGTTCGCGTTCATGTTCAAGGCTCCCCTAAATCCGTTATAATCAGAATAAATTGCGTATCAGATTGCAATTTAATTAGTGCCTGAACGAAAACTGTAGAAAAGCCTGATTTGATTGGTTTAGAATCACATTTTTCAAAACGAAGATTTTTTGCTGCCAGTCCGTATCGCTTTAGAAAAATTTGGCATTTTCTACGGATCGCATTTCGGGCCGTTATGGTTTGGCAAGAATATAACAGATATAACAGATTTGTTTGCAAAGCGTAGAATTTTTGAAATCTTCGTTTTGAAAAAACGCAAGCTAAACCAGTAAAATCAAGCGATTCTACGGTTTTCGTTCAGACACTAATTATTGTATTGTTATCCTAAAATTTTCCTTTATCGGTAACTATAATATCATAATCTGCTGATATTTATACATTTACTGATTCGGAACATAGTAACCAATGGTAACTATGTCTGAACCCAAATTGAGCGATTCTTTGGTCTGAACATGATTTCTGCCTTACGACTTCAAGGGCTCATCGTTTTTCGAGCTTTCACCCATTGGGGGCACTGGTTCAGTTCAATGGGATTTTTCAGGGAAATCACCCGGATTTGCCTGAAAAGACGGGAAGTCGCCGGATTTCTGGCGAACCTTCGCAACAGGCTGATTTTACACGGTTTCTCATTGAACTGAACCAGTCCCCCATTGGGTGAAGGCCATGAAATGGGCAAACCCTTGAATGTCAGAGCATCAGCCAGTTTTTCTGGAAAGAATCGCTCAATTTAGGCTGAAAGAACATTTCATTGAAAATCAGGCGGTTACGAATCATAGTGACCAAAAATGGAAAATTTTAGATTGTTATAGCGAGCAAAGAAGGAAATTAGTTAGAGCCTGAACGAAAACTGTAGAAAAGCCTGATTTCATTGGTTTAGAGTCACATTTTTCAAAACGAAGATTTTTTGCTGCCAGTCCGTATCGCTTTAGAAAAATTCGGCATTTTCTACGGACGTCACTTTGGGCCGTTATGGTTTAGCAAAAATATAACAGATATAACAGACTTGTTTACAAAGTGTAGAATTTTCAAAATCTTCGTTATTGAAAAATCTTAAACTAAATCAGTAAAATGAAGCGATTCTACGGTTTTCGTTTCGGACACTAGTTATGAAAAATCAGGGAATAACGGCTTTAAATACCAGTTATTTTCGACACAATTCGTAGGGAGAAAATTTGTCATGCTTGAGCACACATTTAAGTTAAAAAAACGAATAATAGAATCAGCGACTATTGAAGATAAACTTGATGTCCTAAAAAACGCCTATGCTGGTGAAACATGTTACCTGCTGACCGCCGGCCCTTCCATAAATGTGTTTTGGAATAAGCATGTTGAAATCTTCTTGGCCGACAAATTAGTGGTCGCGGTTAAACAAACGTACAATTTGGCTGCTGACATTACAGATTTCCATCTTCTTAATTCTTGGAATTATCAAGTATATAACTATCATCAACCGGAACCAATTATATTAACAGAAAGAGGACCGAGAGATCCCGAGACGGTCGGCATGAAATATGATTTATTGTTTCATGTGCAAGACTCAGGTATAATGGAAAAACGTTTAGCTGTAACTAGGAGGTTTGATGATTATTTGTTTGATAAAAATCCTAACCGTCCATGGGGACCGGGTATAATGTATGAACTTGGCATCTATTTAGCTGTACATCTTGGTGTTTCTGAACTGATTACTTTTGGGTGGGATCTGGGTAAACTGAACTCCCCTACAATGCCACACTATTTTGATGTTGAGGGTGCTCCAACAGAAATCCCGGCTGGTCTTTCAAGAAAAGCTCAGGAGCAAAAGCTTTATAATAAGCCACTCATTCATCCAGAAGAAGTCGAAGTAATTAAAGACTCAACAAAGGATATGTATTATTGGCTTCGGGAAAAAGGCATTGATTTGAAGATTGTCTCGGATAGAAGTCTTATAGATTCTTGTGTTCCAAGATTAAATATAGAGACATATATTGAAAGTAAATGTAAAACACAGGCTCCCCTCAAAGTTAAAACTATGACTGTCATCATTGTCAGCTTTATTGTTCCACTTCCAGATACGCAAGGAAATCATAGGGTTATTCTGAGTTTGCTCAGATGGTTGAGGCATAAAGGATATCGTGTTATTTTTGTTCTTCAAGTAGAACAAATTTCACAAAATAGGCGAAATAAATTGAAAGCAATTGTTGATGAATTGATTGTTATTGGTGATAACTCAATCAAAAATGTCAGACCTGTTCGTACCTCTTGGCCTGAGACTATAATGAAAATTCATCAGTTGATAGAAAAGCACCATCCGATAGCAATCATTGCAGAATACCTTTACATGAGTCGCTGTTTTGAAAATATACCCCAAAATATCCTAACGCTTATTCATACACATGATATGCTTTCACGTGTATCAAAGGAAATAGGTGAGCATGGTATAGATACTGAGGGACGCGAACTAACTCGGCAAGAAGAACGTGAAGCTCTCCTGAGAGGTAATGTGATCATAGCTTTACAACACCATGAAGCGAAATTGTTTAAGGAGTTAGTGCCAGAAAGAGAAGTTATTGTTGTCTCCTATGCATCAGAACATATTGTTCCTGAGCCGAGTAAAGCAGTAGTTCCTAATAGCATTCTAATGGTTGGATCGCAAAATCCTTTGAATCAACAAGGACTCAAACTTTTTATCACACAAGCTTGGACAACGATTCTAAAAACTGTTCCAAACGCACAATTGCGGATTATAGGTCGCATCGGCGAAGGATTACCTGAAGGGACACCTAGTACAGAAGCGCTAGGTATCGTAGAAAACCTCAGAATCGAATATGCGAGGGCATCAATTGTTATTAACCCTGTATTCTTAGGTACGGGTCTGAAAATTAAAATGGTTGAGGCTTTGTCCTATAGTAAAGCCATAGTAAGTACCCCAACAGGAATTGAGGGGATGCCCATAGGAAAGTACCCCCCTTGTCTTGTGGCAAATAATTGGCCGGAGTTTGCCGAATCGGTTATTAAGCTATTAACTGATGGCAAGTTACGACGAAACTTAGAGAGAAAAGCGATTAAATTTGCCAGTATGAATTTTACAGAGAATTCTGTTTATGCGGAATTACAGAAAACTTTAACAAGGCATGCGTCCATACATAGGCTACGAGTTGTTGTGTGTGCTTTTAATTCAAACTCTGGCTACTCAGGTGGCCGTTATCATGCTTGGATGATGGCCGAGGCTTTGGTCAGCCTTGGCTATGATGTTGTTGTGTGGACTAACAATATGCCACTCTTTATGGACGACTTTTCAGGGCTCCCCAGCCATGAGTCAATAATGATTCATCGAAGTCCCGATTTTTCCAATCTACCAGACGGCCCATTTGATATTGTCATCTTGGTTCCTGATATGACTGACAACTACTTTTTCTATTTTAACACCTTTCTTCTGGCTCGAAAAAACCAAGCAAGGCTGATTTTTCTCAATTTTGAAACTCCTAATTGGTTTAATCAATATTCCCCTGAACTACGCGACCCTTCTTTATGGAAATACTGGCTGAAAACCGCAGGAACTGCGGATATAATTCTTTCTTTAACGAAAGAAGGCACTCATTTTGCCAAAGATTACTATAAAAATAGGATATCTGCAAGTCTTTTTCGCCATGTTTATCCCTCGATTAACACATCTGTTGCTGATAAAGTCGAATCTACGTCACGGGAACATCAGGTTATCTGTATCACCCGCTATACTTCTGGAAACAAGCACAAAGGCGGTTGGGAAATTTTCAAAGCGATTGGCCCAGCCATGACAGGTTGCACTTTAGCCATTGTGATTGGAACCGGAATGATTGCCCCGAATTTTGAAGAGGCTCTGTTAAAACGAGCAGATCGGTTCGGGGTCAATATAAGATTCCTCTACAAATTAACCGATTATGAAAAATTTACAGAGATCAAACGCTCAACCCTGATGCTCTTTCTTTCCTATTTTGAGGGATTCGGGTATCCTCCTGTAGAAGCCCAGTACTGTGACACCCCATGTATTGTCTATGATTTACCTGTTCTCCGGGAAGTCAGCGGCGAAGGCCTGATTTACGTCCCGCCCGGGGATGAAGCCGCGTTGCAGGATGAAATCAGCAAAGTCCTCTCTGGAAACTACCAGCCGCCCTTCAATCTCTCAGAACATATCGCCCCAGTAGTCCGGTTTGACTCTCTTGCCGAGCGATTGGAGAAGATAATGAAAGAACTGGCACAAATGCCAAATAAACCAGCCGTACTCCGCACATCAGCCTATTGGCATTGGCAGCTAATTCAGTTACAAATAGGGAAGGGTTGGACCAAATTTCTTTCTATTTTATCACGCATACGGCCCTCTCTATCCCAAGGCATCTTGAACATACTTAAAATACCAAGCCGCTTTATGCCTTTTTACGATTTGGCGTACTCATTTGAAGAAAAACTTGATTTTTCCAAAGCCATCTTCTTCTTCAAACAGGAACTTAAAACAACAGATATCCCTGAACGCAAAGCGTCATCTCTCTATCACATTGCCCTGTCAAATTTTCTCATCAAACAGGATAAAGAGGCTGAAGAATTTGCCAAAGAATGTTTGAAACTCGCTCCCAGACATAAGATTGCTACCGCTATTCTGGAATGGCTTCGTAATAGAAGCGAGTTAAATACCGACCGCTATTGCCTTGTTTTAAAAAAGTTTAAGAACGAATCATTTCCCCTGATCCGTGTGCTGAAAAATTCTGTAAACCTGAAAGATGCTCATGGATTCTCTTTCTATAACTTAGGCTGTTTTTTTGAGGAAAATTTCGAGTTTGACAGAGCGGTTTTTCTTTTCAAACAGGAACTCAGAACCACAAGAAACCCTGACCGAGTAAGGTCGGTCCTGTATCACATCGCGCTCCTGAACTTTCTCACCAAACAGGACAAAGAAGCAGAAGAATTCGCCAAACGATGTCTCAGGATTACCCCGGGTCACAAAATCGCCAATTCGGTTCTGGAATGGTGTCAGAAGAGACCTGACAACACGGATCGCTATTGTCTCCTTTTAAATCACTTTAAAGACGAATCATTCCCTCTGATCAATACCTTGAAAAATTCTGTGGAACTGAAAAACATTCACGGCCTCTTTTTTTACAACTTGGCTTGCTTTTTTGAAGAAAACTTTAACTTCCCCAGGGCCATTTTTCTTTTCAAGCAGGAACTCGCAGTTACGCAGAACCCTGAACGCTCAACCTCTGCCCTTTACCACATCGCCCTGCTCAACTTTCTAACCAAACAGGATAAAGAAGCCAGTGAGTTTGCCCAACGATGTTTGGAGGCAGCTCCGAATCACAAAATCGCCAGCGCTGTGCTGGAATGGTGCGAGCAAGAAATCGAGCCGGACAGAGACCGATATTGTCTCTTTCTAGATCGTTTCAAAAATGAGTCGTTCCCCTTGATCAGAGTCCTGAAAAGCTCGGAAGATCTGAAAAATGTTCACGGCCTTTCTTTCTACAACCTGGGCTGCTTTTTTGAAGAAAATTTTAACTTCCCCAGAGCCATCTTTCTTTTCAAGCAGGAACTCAGCGTTACCAAAAATCCTGAACGCTCTGCCTCAGTTCTTTACCACATTGCCCTGCTGAACTATCTCCTTGAACAGGATAAAGAGGCTGAAGAATTTGCCAGAAAGTGTTTGGAAATCACTCCCAATCATAAAGTCGCCAGCGCGGTTCTGGAATGGTGTAACGAAGTTAATAAAACTACTCATGAGGGGCGTTATCATATCCTCCTAAATCAATTTAAGAACGAGTCATTTCCTCTGATTAAAGTTTTGAGAAACTCGGCAATTGCTGAAAATTTTGATCTTCAGATTGAAAGTTGAGAGGCGGACTCTTAAAACACATTGACAGGAAGAATAATGTGAAAAAAGCACTCATAACCGGCATCACCGGACAAGACGGAAGTTTCTTATCAGAGTTGTTACTTGAAAAAGGATATGAAGTCCACGGAATAATACGACATGTGGCTCTGGAAGACCCTCAGACCAGAATGTGGCGTATCAGGCACATTTTAGATAAGATTCACATCCACAGCGCATCCATGGAAAGTTATGCTTCCATCTTCAACATTGTTTCAGAACTCAAACCAGACGAATGTTACCACTTGGCTGCGCAAAGCTATGTATCCTATTCCTTTGAAGACGAGTTCTCAACCATCAACACCAATCTGAACGGGACCCACTACATACTCTCGGCCATCAAAAGGCAGGCCCCCGATTGCAGATTTTACTTTGCGGCCTCCAGTGAAGCATTCGGACGCGTCAGAGAGACTCCCCAGAACGAGGACACCCCTTTTCATCCCCGCTCACCCTACGGCATTTCCAAAATGGCCGGCTTTGAACTGACCAGAAATTACAGAGAAGCATACAACTTATTTGCCCTCTCAGGCATATTATTCAACCATGAATCCAACAGAAGAGGCGCGGAATTTGTAACCAGAAAAATTTCCTCTGCGGCCGCAAAAATAAAGCTGGGAATAGAAAAGGAGATAAGACTCGGAAACATCGAAGCCAAACGGGACTGGGGACACGCCAAAGATTATGTCAGAGCGATGTGGCTCATGCTTCAGCAGGATGAACCCGAAGACTTTGTCATCGCCACAGGCCAATCCCGTTCAGTCCGAGAATTCCTTGACGCAGCCTTCACCCACGCAGGACTCGATTACCACGATCACCTCATCACAGACCAAAACCTCTATCGCCCCTCAGAAACCCACACCCTCCAAGGCAACGCATCAAAAGCCCGCAAAAAACTCAACTGGCATCCCACCGTCACCTTTGAAGAACTGGTCAGAGAGATGGTGGAGAGTGATCTGGCCCTGTATTCCAAAAAGTGACCCTGATTGTGACGGATTCAGTGTGCGGAACATTTCGCCGACATGATCAATCCTGCATCGGACTGATTGGCAAGATTCGGAAGCGGGGTTCGGAAATATCACACAGACAGATTCTGATTATAACGCTTTTGGAAACCGGACAGCAAACCACGAATGACACAGAAAATATACGGTTCTGTCTTTTTCCGTGTGATCCGTGGCGGGACTCTCCGGAATAACGGCCGGAAAGCCCCGGAACCGGGTAGCAGACCACGGATGACACGGATGATACAGAAAACATACAGTTCTGTCTTTTTTCGTGGTAGGAGAGCCTCCCCTGAATCCGTTATAATCAGGACGCCTTGGCCCGACCCGTAAACCACAACCCGGCCATCCTGCTGCGGACCCAGGATCTGCCTCCCCTGTATGAGGAGAACTCCAACCTGGGGTGATGAAAATTCAATGATTTCGGTCACTTATGACCGATCTCGCCCGATCCCATCTTTGTTCCACCCTGTCCCGGGCAATCCCCCTCCGGCCCGATTCCGAGGGCCCGTTCGGGTGGAACAGAAATGGGCGCGAATATGGCTGGAAAAAACGAGAATTTTCATCAGCCCAACTCCAACCTCTACATCTTCACCCGGGAGACACTTGAGAGCCGAAGGAACCGGATCGGCGAAAGGCCGCTCATGTTTGAGACGGATCCCATGGAATCGTGGGACATCGACGAGGAGACCGATTTTCAATTCGCTGAATTTTTGTATCACGCCAACTTTGGCGGGGAGAAGTGAGATGATCGCAAAAATGGAGATATCGGAAAACATATACCCGCTGCTTGCAGGCGTGGGGTATTCCGAACAGCGCATATCGTGGGAGGCCAGGAGCATCTTCGCCGCATATCTCTTCAAGAGGGATGTTCTGAGTCTGGGGAAGGCCGCCGAACTGGCGGAATT
>JAOZRQ010000856.1 GCA_029940115.1 Desulfobacterales bacterium | reverse complement strand
CCCGGTTTCTTTTCCCTTGACCTTCACCCCCTTGACCGAAACCGGGTTTTTTTCCTTCGTTTGCCCCGTCGCTTGAGCCATTCTGTGCGATTCATGATTTGTACAGGAGAGGCTAGGGAGGTGGGGCGCTCGTTGCCTTTCAAGCTTGATGAGCTGGATGGCCCTTCCTGCGTCACAATCCCTCCCTTTGATATCAAGAAGAACTTGAGATGTCAGACAATGTCTCCCGCGGATGAACTTGAAACCCGGCTTGAGAGCTACAAACATGTCGGCCCCTGCGGGCCTCCCTCCTTTCGGCATCGAAAGGATCTGAGCGCCAAAACCCGGTTTCTTTTCCCTTGACTTCATCTTCCCTCAACTGAAACCGGGTTTTTTTCCTGCGGTGTGGCAATCCCCTTGGTATCAAAAAGAACTTGGGATGTCAAACAGTGTTTTCCCGCGGACGAGTTTGAACCGCAGATTGCGCTGATCATATGGATTACGCTGATTGTCGCTGTTGAATTCCTACAGGATTGAGAGGATCCCGCCTGCCCGGATTTTCATCCATGTGTCGTCATCAAAGGCACCGTCATGGATGCTCCCTTTGGTCACTGACAACTGACAACTGATCACTGATCACTGGCCACTGGCTTATCTTCTTTTTTGAAGAAATTCGATGATTCTCTTACGGCCAAGTAATAGGTTGAGGTCGAAAAGAACATCACCGTTGTCATGGCAAGCACACCGAATTTGAAATTATCTTTGGAAAAGAACACCAGCGAAATGGGAAGATACTGGACCACAATGAACACACTGGAAAGCATGCACAGGGCCCTTGCCCAGCCGCTTTTGTCCATCATTTTGTAAACAAGAAACAGCATGCAAAGGCCGATGATCATCTGCCTAGTCGGGATATCCCCTTTGAAAAAGTTCGTGTACAGCACAATAAAATGCCATATCCAGCCTGCGAAGAGAAACAGAATGCCATTTTTCACGCTCTCCGGCAGGGCTTTGTACTTGTCAATGATGTCGTTGAACATTTTCCACTTCCTTACGATGTTCCCGTCGGATGTGCCAATTTAAACCGAGCGTAATGGGAGACGCGTTGCAACGGCTTGTCAGGAGGTTCAGATTTGCCAATCCCTGATAAAAGATGTCAGGGACAGGTTCCGAACTGAGCTTAATCCGGCGGGATGGTTCGGATTTTGCCAACCCGAGCTGAGTTTAATGAAAAACTGAGATTATCTAACATCTTTTATCAAATGAGGCAAGCAAAAAAAATCACTTTCTGACACAGTGTCGGAAGGGGAGCTTGGCTGACATCCCGCGCCGCTCGGATTGGCAATCTTCAGATCGCCTTTCTATTTTTGTTTGACTTGGATCATAATGAAATGATATGAGGCCAATCAAGATCATTTTGGCACCAGAACAATTTTCAGATCGCCTTTCATTTTTTGTTTGACTTGGAAGGCCAATCAAGATCATTTTGGCACCCGCAAGATTTTCAGATCGCCTTTCTATTTTTATTTGACTTGGATCATAATGAAATGATACAAGGCCAATCAAGATCATTTTGGCACCCGCAAGATTTTCAGATCACTTTTTGCTTGACATGCATCATCATGAAATGATATGAGACTGATCAATTCTACTTTGATAACTTAAACTGTAACCTACCAAAGCAGAATCAAGATGGTTTATGATAAATATTTAGTATCAAAAGAGGTCGTTATGCCGCAGATGACAGTTGACATATCAGTTGGCAATGTAGCAGAAATTATTCAGTCCATGGACACACAGGAGATTGAAACTTTGTATCTCCTGCTTACAGAGGAAGGAAAAGAATTGCTGGAACGGAAAAAAGACCTTGAACTCGGGAGAGTCAGATTTCTGACACGGGA
>JAOZRQ010000379.1 GCA_029940115.1 Desulfobacterales bacterium | reverse complement strand
CACAAATGTTTGACGGAACAATGGATGGACAAATCATGGCAATCATCTGATCACACGAATCACAGTTCAGACAATGGAGGCATCAAAAATGACAGGCACCAATATGATGGCAACAAACCTGAACCCTACAGAAACAACTCATAAACTCATTAAACTCATAAACTCATCAAACTCATAAACTCATCAAACTCATAAACTCATCAAACTCATTAAACTCATAAACTCATAAACTCATCAAACTCATAAACTCATCAAACTCACAAACTCATCAAACTCATAAACTCATCAAACTCATAAACTCATCAAACTCACAAACTCATGAAACTCACAAACTCATGAAACCAAAATTGCAATTTGCACTTATTCTTCTCATTTTTCTGTCTTTCGTCACTTCGGGGAGTTGCGCTGAAGGCAACCATCCGGAATCAAAGGCATTTCAAGACGCATCGTCCCAAAATGCCAGATTTTCGGATGATCGGGCATTTTTATTTTCATCGCGGGAATCAGCCTGTTTTGGAACCGGAAGTTATCGAAAGAGGTCAAAGAGCGCAAACGGACAGAGAAGGCGTTCCGGGAGAGGGTCAAGGAACTGACCTGCCTCTACGCCATGAGTCATGAGATCCAGAAAGATTGGCCCATTGATGAGCTTTGCCGACGCGCTTTCGAGCACCTGATTTCAGGCATGCAGTTCCCGGAGATCGCCATGCCCGTGATTGAATTGGATGACAAACGATTCAAATCCGAGAAGTGCATTGAGGAGGGGCTTTCGCACGCGCTCCATGCGGAGATCAGAGTGCAAGGTGAGGTATGTGGACATTTGCGGGTCAGTTATACGGAGGAGATGCCCTTCCTGCTCCCTCATGAACAGAACCTGGTCAACGGTGTCGCCGAGGCGTTCAGCACTTGGCTTGACCGCAAGCGGGCAGAGGAACAGATCAAGGAATATTCGGAACATCTCGAAGATATGGTCGAGGAACGCACACAGGAACTGAAAAAAGCCCAGGATGAACTGCTCCTGAAGGAACGTCTCGCCGTGCTGGGCCATTTTGCAGGCAGCATCTCCCATGAAATCCGCAATCCTTGGCCGCGATAGACAGTTCCGTCTATTTTCTGAAGATGAGGCTCGGACAGGGCAATGCGAAAACACACCAACACTTGGAGCGGATCAGCGCAAACGTACACCAATCCACCGCCATCATCGAGAGCCTGCTCAACCTGACCCGGATGGAAAAGCCCCGGACGGAGACACATGTTTTGAGCGATGTGGTTCACAAATCGTTGAAAAATTCAAAAATACCGGGTACGGTGAAGGTCATCACGCATTTTCCGGATGAGGCTGTCTTCGTTCGGATAGACACCGAGCAGATCCGCATGGCTCTGAAGAATATCGTCAAAAATGAGGTTCAGGCCATGAACGAGACGGGTGAACTCACGGTCATGGCACAATCTGCAAAATCGGGGCAAGTCGAACTCTCAGTCGCCGACACCGGACCGGGAATCCCACCCGAACAACTTGAAAAAGTCTTTGAACCGCTGTTCAGCACAAAAGTTCATGGCATCGGGTTCGGCCTGTCCATCACGAAAATGATCATTGAAAATCATGGGGGAACCGTGCGGGTGGAATCTGGTCCCGGAACAGGGGCAACCTTTGCCATCACTTTGCCGGGCGAGGGGCGATAGGCGAGCGGCGAGGGGCGAGCCGCTCGCCCCTCACCCATTGCCCCGCGCCCGACCCCACAAACTGGTAATAAATATTACCGATTTACCTTATGATCGGTAATATTTATTACCAAAAGGAAAAAATATGATTTAGCGCATTCAATCCATCATTCTTGATTATCAGGAGGTTGAATTATATACCGGGGTTCCTCGGCATTTGGAAATCAGCACCCTTCCCGGAAAGGCCACCGTCTGCATCGGGGTGCGCCGGGGAGGCAAGACGACGTATCTGTTCCAGATCATGGATCGTCTTCTGAGGGAGGGTGTGCCGCGCGAAAACCTCTTGTATCTGAATTTCTTCGATGATCGTCTCCACAACCTGAATCGGGAGGGACTCGGTCTGCTCACCGAGGCTTATTACGCACTCTACCCGGAAAAGAAGAATGCCGAGACGGTTTACTGCTTTTTCGATGAGATTCAGGCGGTCGAGGGGTGGGAAGCTTTCGTGGACCGCCTGATGCGGACTGAAAAGTGCGAGGTCTATCTCACCGGATCATCTGCGCAACTCCTTTCCCGTGAGATCGCCACTCAGATGCGGGGCCGCGCCTTGTCATGGGAACTGTTTCCCTTTTCCTTCGGGGAATTTTTGGATTTCAAGGGCATAGACGGCACCGGGCCATTATCAACCAAGAAACGGCTGACGGTTCAGAAGGCGTTTGACAATTTTTGGGAAACCGGCGGTTTTCCTGAAGTCGCCGGCTTGGATCGCCTGATGCGGATCAAAATTCATCAGAATTATTTCCAAGCCGTTTTGTTTCGGGACTTGGTGGAGCGCCATAACATATCCCATCCCAGGGCGGTGAGGGATCTGGCCCACCGGCTGACAGACAACACGGCAACACTCTATTCCATCAACCGTCTGAACGGTTACCTCAAATCACTGGGTCACAAGGCCCCCAAGGCGGCGATATCGGATTACCTGAATTGGTTCGAGGACGCCTATTTCCTTTATACCGTGCGTATTTTCGACGCCTCCCTGGCCCGCAGCAACGCCAATCCCAAAAAGATCTATTGCGTTGATCACGCCTTGGTCGTTTCCGTGGCGTCCGGCATTCTGCTGAACACCGGCCATCTCTTGGAGAACATTGTCTTCACGGCCCTGCGCCGCGTAACGCCCTCGATTCATTATTATAAGACCAAGAGCGGCTTGGAAGTCGATTTTGTCGCGTCCCTGCCGAATGACAGGACTCGACGACTGATTCAGGTTTGCCACTCCTTGGCGGAACCGCATACCCGCAAACGGGAGATCACAGCGTTGAACGAAGCCATGACCGAATTGGACCTGATCTCCGGCACCCTTGTGACACGCAACGAAACCGAGACCGTTGAGATGGGCCATGGCACACTGAAAGTGGTCCCAGCATGGCAATTTTTGCTTGAGATGGACTCATTGCAGGCATGATCCCGGCAATCCCCATAACGGATCGCAAACACGCGGGAATGAACGGGATTGAGGCGACCCGGCAAATTCGTCAGCATCCCGGTTTTGAGGAGACACCCATTGTGGCGTTGTCTGCCAATGCGTTCATGGAACAGCAACGGGAGGCAGTTGATGCGGGTATGAGCGACTATCTCACCAAACCGACATCGCTCAACAAGCTCGTTTTTGTCTTGGAAAAGCATTTGCCGCAAAAATTCAGGGCCCAGAGCCCAAAAGGCATGTGAAAATGAAACCTCCCTGCACAGGCGTGATACTGGCTGGCGGACTGAACACCCGTTTTTCCGGACAGAACAAGGCATTTGTCCGGGTCGGTGGAAGGCGCATCTTTGATCATATCCATGACCTATTCAAGGATCTGTTTGAGGAGATCATTCTCGTGACAAACGACCCGCTTCAATATCTTGAATGGGATCTGAGCATGACCACCGACATTTTTTCCATCCGAAGCTCTTTGACCGGAATCCATGCAGGCCTTTTCTGTGCCACCCATCCCCATGCGTTCCTCATTGCCTGTGACACCCCTTTCCTGAAAAAGGAGATGGTTGAACTGATCCTGGACAGGATTGAACCGAACACGGATGTCATCATACCGGAGACCTCGGCAGGACTCGAACCTCTTTGCGCGGCCTACTCAAAACGATGTCTCAAACCTATGGAACAGCAACTTGTCGAGGAAAAACTCAAGATACAAGGGTTTTTTGAGAAAGTTCGGGTCAAAAAAATTCCAGAAGACAGGTTGCGTAAGGCGGACCCTGATCTGACCTCCTTTTTCAACATCAACACGCCTGACGATCTGGCTCGTTGTCAATTGTTGCGGACAACAGGCAACGGACAGCAACCAACGGACCACTGACAATTCACATGGAGAACAAGAATGAACCTTACCCGATTGATTGACAGCATCAAGAATCACCCGGATTATGACAAGGTGGGAATGATCCTATGCCATAACGGCGTGGTCCGGTGTACCTCCCGTGACGGCCGAAGCGTATCCGGATTGACCATCACGGTGGATCATGAAAAATTGCAGCAGATCATTGATGAACAAAAAAGACGACCCGGAATCGTCGAAATCCTCACGGATATCGCAGAAGGGGAACTCTCTGTGGGGGACGATCTGATGCATCTCGTGGTGGCCGGTGACATACGGGACCACGTCATCACCACACTAAGTGACACGCTGAATGCCATAAAAGCGAATGTCACGAAAAAGAGGGAGTTTTTTGTGTGAGGCGTGATGCGTGAAATTGGTTACAGTTGAAATGGGCGAGAAACCCGGCTTTTCTCCAGACGGTCCGACTTCAGAACTGCAGGAAAAAAGCCGGGTTTCAGGAAAAAGCCGGGTTTCTCCCCTCGATCACCCAAAATCGGGAATGGGCGAGAAACCCGGCTTTTCTCCAAACGGTCCGACTTCAGAACTGCAGGAAAAAGCCGGGTTTCTCCCCTCGATCACCCAAAATCGGGAATGGGCGAGAAACCCGGCTTTTCTCCAAACGGTCCGACTTCAGAACTGCAGGAAAAAGCCGGGTTTCAGGAAAAAGCCGGGTTTCTCCCCTCAATCACCCAAAATCGGGAATGGGCGAGAAGCCCACCAATTTCAATTTTCAATTTTCAATTCACAAAGGGGAACCTTTCATGTCCGAATTCACCCACATTGACGGGGAAGGCCGGGTGCGAATGGTGGATGTCTCCGACAAGGGACTGACCACACGGATGGCGATTGCCCAAGGGGTCGTATTCATGAACCCGGAAACCTTTGGAAAGATCGGAAATCAGGCGGTGAAAAAGGGAAATGTCCTTGAAACCGCGAGGATTGCCGGGATCATGGCCGCCAAACGGACATCGGAACTGATTCCGATGTGTCATCCCCTGAACATCACCCACGCGCAGATCGACTTTTTCCCGGATATCCAGACCCATTCCATCCGAATCGAGGCATCCGTCCGGATTGTCGGTCAGACAGGGGTTGAGATGGAGGCACTGACCGCGGTGTCGGTGGCCGCGCTGACCATTTATGACATGTGCAAATCGTATGACAGAGGGATGACCATTTCCGATATCTGCCTTCTTGAAAAATCAGGCGGGAAGAGCGGGAAATTTAAGAGAAGTGACACCGCCTAAAGCATGTCCCCTCGACATCCCCTGATTAAAGACGTCGGGGGCAAGCCTTCTATCGGTGGAAGTACAAACTCACCGCATCAAAGATCATCTTGGCAAGCCGCCTCCTTCTGCTGGCGAGAGGCATGGTTCTGTCCATTATGTCATGGCATCTCAGAAACATCTGCCACACGCGGGAATGGCAGATGCGGTTCAATTCATCCTCCCTCTCCCTCAGGATCGCCTCAAGCCGGCAGATGTGCGCGTCTGTCTCTCTAAAAATCCTCTCGGCCCGTTGGTTTGCGTGCAACAGATCCACGTCTTTTTCAGAAATCACATACGCGAGGTGTTCCATGTAACTCTTCCGGTGTTTGTTGCAGATATTCCGGATCAGGGCGCGGCGGTTTTCAGGAATGTTGCACACGGAGACCATGGACCCCTCCCGCACCTGATACACGAACAGGGGTTCTTTGATCAGATGAAACGCCCATCCGCTCTCCATCGCGGCGATCCAGAAGTCCCAGTCCTCATACCCGATCCGCATCTCCGAATCATAGGGATGTTGCTCCCACACCGCTCTTCTGTAAACCGAACACGCCTCGACAAGATTGTACAGCAGCATCCGTTTGGGATCGAACTCAGAGAATTCCCAAATCCCCTCCCGCTGGCCGAAGAGTTCGGCAAACGCATAGACCACGCCCACGCCCGGGTCGTTGTTGAGTATCTCCGATGCCTTGCTTAGAAATTGTGGTTTGACCCGGTTGTCCGCGTCCAAGGGCAATATGTATTCGCCTCTGGAGCGTCTGATGCCGTTGTTCCGGGCCTCAGGCAGGCCCGAACGCGCCTGATGGAGAATGTGGACCTTGCGATGATCCTGAAAATCATGTTCCAATTCCCTGAAAACTGCCGAGGTGAACGGATCGGTCGATCCGTCATTCACAATGATGATTTCATAATCCTCAAACGCAGACGCCAGAACACTCCCGATGGCCTCCCGGATGAATTCCCCGTGGTTGTGGCAAGGGATGATGACAGAGATTTTGGGGGTGAGAACGGTCTGCTCCATTGCTTCCAATTTCAAATTTTGATTTTCCAATCTTTGTACAGAACAAAAAAATGAGCGAACAAAGAAACCCGGCTTTTTTTCTGTCGGGATAGAAGCCGGCCGTTCAGAAAAAAGCCGGGTTTCTTGTCCTGTACACAGTTTTCCAATATCCAATATCAGCAGATCTGAAACTCGGTTTCTGGCACTGTGTCGCGCCATGGAAACCAAGTAATCAAAACTTTCCGCACTCTGCCCAACACACAGGCCGTCTGCGTTCATCTGCGGTTCATGATGATCCTAATGTGTCGCACCATGGAAACCAAGGAATCAAACAACTTTCACAAACCGCGGATGAACGCGGATGAGCCCGGTTCGGATTGGCAAATCCAAGCCGCCGACAATTGGACAAATTATCAGAAAATATGTTGAATGTCAATGAGAAAAGAAACTGGTGTCTCCTCGCAGGGAAGCGGATTCTTGTACTTGACCATCCGTTTTTTTTGTCGGCTTCCACTTTTTGACAGGTGAGACAGAAAAAAACTGTTGCATAATTTCTGATTTTCATGTAAAAGCCTCAACAAAGTTTGTAGTCCCGCCTTCAGGCGGTGTGACACC
>JAOZRQ010000378.1 GCA_029940115.1 Desulfobacterales bacterium | reverse complement strand
GTTGCAGGGACGATTTGAAAAATCGTCCTACTTTGGGGGACGTTGTGGAACAATTTTGCAAATTGTTTCCGTTGCAGGGACGATTTGAAAAATCGTCCTACTTTCACCGCAACTTCGGGATTCATCATCAGTTCCCCATTTCATAGATCAGCCGGGTGTGGAGATTGAAGTCGGGGGCCGAGTGGGTCAGGTCCTCACAGAAGGCGAATTCCAGGCTCAGGGAGGGGGTCAGTCTGTAAACCCCCCCCATTTCGAGTGACAACGTGTCATCATCCAACTGACGGATTCCTGTGTCCCCAAACGGAGACGTGTAATAATTCAACTGGGCCAACAAAGAGAGCGCGTCGCTGAAGATGTACTCCCCCCCTGCAAGCATTCCGAAAAGATCATTGACCGATATGTCGGCACCCGATGTCTTGGGATCAGACAAAAAGGTTATTGAGGGAGTGAGATAAAAAACAAATGATCCGACGCGGAACAGGGAATTCAGGGAAAGCCCATGATCAAATGCGCCGCTGCCGAACCCCTTTCCCTCGTCTCCGGTCGGCAGTTTGAGGCGATAGGAGAGGCTCAGGGCAGTCGGCAAGGGACCCGCTTTTTCATCCATCAGGAAGAGTTTCGCCGAAATGAGACTGTCCGACAGGTGAAGGCCCCCGGAATCCGCGCGGAACCACGCGTGTCCCTCTTTTTTCAACGCATAAGCAAACGCATTTTTGGGCCGGCTTTCCCTGTTGGAGTTGGGGAAACCGAATGCCTGATGATAGTCTTCGAGGAACCCGTCCAAAACTCCCCTGTTCATGCTGACCAGCGGAAGGTCAAAGGAGAGGTTCAGGTCGTCTGTGACCCCGCATTCAAGCGAAAATCCCAGAACCGTCATCTCCATGTCGATCAAAGCGGACCATTCCCCGGATGTCTCATTCACGAAAATACTCGAATAATCGGCAGAGAACGAGAGCCTTGACCGATTCCGGGGGATCAGCCGCGGAGAATCGGCCGTGGGGCTGAGAAACATGAGATGCGGGGGGAACTGATTGCTGACCCGCAATGGCCCCTTTTCAGATTCTGCCGATGTGACAGCACTTAAGCAGAGGATCAGTATTGTGACAACACAGGTCTTTATCGGCAAATTCATTGATATGCATATCCTTTCTCGTTGTCTGTTGCCCAATTGTCCCGTAGGGACATGTGAAAATAGCCCGGCAATTCGTTCGACTGAGCTCACGCCGAAGCATTGCCGGGGTCGAACATTCCTGGTTCTAACGGTTTTTGTGGTTTCCGACACGGGCTGGGAATTGTGATCCGCAGATGAACGCGGATGGACGCGGATGGCCCCACGGACAGGATGAAATTATGTCAGGCAGAATCTTTGTTCTCGACCTTCCTCCTCAGTTCAGCCAGTTCGCTGTCCACTTCTGTGTCAATGGCAAGCTGATCAATCTTCCGCTCCAGATCGGACGACTCATCATACAACTCCTCAATGGCCTCTGTCCGGGCCTCCATCTCTGTGACCCGATCCTCCATGCGGATGAACGTGTCCCGCACGTCCAGGCCATTTTGGAAATGCCGTTGAGTCTTATGGATGTACTGGGTCGCCTCGGCAGAGCGTTTCCGGGCGATCAGTGCGCTGCGTTTGCGCCTTGCCTCAGCGAGCTTGTCTTCCAGTTGACGCAGTTGTGCCTTGAGCCGTTTGCTGGTATCCGCAGCCGTCTCCCATGCGTCTTCCAGACCTTGGATGATCCGGTCATGCTCTTTCTTGCGCACCAAGGCGGCCCGGGCCAGTTCCTCATTTCCCGCAGTCAGGGCGATTTCGGCCTTCCCCTGCCATTTTCCCCACTCACGGCGATGGTGGCTCAGTTCATGGGCCAACTGCTTTTCGCTGGTGATGGCGCCGATCACGCCGTCCTCGGCCCGGCGGATGTGGTCCTCCATCTCCAGAATCACCCGCTTGATCATGCGCTCCGGGTCTTCCACTCGGTCAATCATGTCGTTGATGTTGGCGGAAATGACGTCTGTGATTCGGATGAACAAGTTTGCCATGATGCGCCTCCTTTTTGATTTCTGGGTTTTGTTCCTGCACATCTAAAATGCCCTGATATTTCTCAGCAATCGGCCGGTCTCTGCGGCCTGCTCCGCTACCACCTCAGCCCCTCGGGAGTCGGATCGCCCTGTCCCATCAAGGCAGGAGCCGGTGGTGGCATAATGCAACGCGCCTTTGAGTGCGGACTCTTCCAAGTCCCCGAACATTCGGGTGAGGTCATCCCCAGCTTGGCAGGTGGGCAGGAGGCCGTCGAAATAGTCGCCTTCATCATCAGCATTCGTCACCCGGAACTCAACCGGCGCGACATGGATGTCGCAGAAGTCCCATCCATGCATTCCCACCGGTTTTCCAGAGGTGGTCTCGCCGATGGATACCACTTCCATGAACGGCCTCAGTCCGTTGATCACCAGTTCGCTGGCGGACGCGGTCAGTCCGGTGGTGACACATATCAGACGATCCAGGCTCAGGGCCTCCTCCGGTTTGACGAAATGGATGACATCATCCCAGTCCCGGTGCTTGTCGTTATGGACAGTTTTCGCAAAGACCTTCTCCGCGACATGGGTCCCGGCGATCAGACTGGCCAGATATCGGGCGATCTCCAGCTCCCCTCCTTGGTTATACCTCAGATCAAGGACCAGCTCATCAATCTGATGTTGCCTGAATAGAGCAAAAATCTCGTCCAATTCCCCACGAGCCGCCTCAACAAAGGCGTTGAACACCAGATAGCCGATCTTTGTCCCGCGGATGTCCAGAATGTCATCATGCAAAATCGCGTCCACGGCGATCCATTCCTTGTTCATGCTCACGTCCCTGACTGGACCGTCTGAGTCGGCGACCGTCATCTTCACCGGCTCATCCGCATCTTGGGCAAGGGCCATTTCCCACAGGCCGTAAAGCGTGTATTCTGATACCATGTGGTCATTGATTTCAAGGAGTCTGTCGCCCCTCTGCAAGCCGGCCTTCTCCGCGGGGGAATCCTCGTAAACAAAGATGATCCGGCAATCGCCGGCATCATCAAATTGGGGACGAAATCCGAGTCCCAGGTATTCCCCCTCGTCAAAATACGCGCCATGCTCCTCTGATGAGGTGACATAGCTCCACTTGTCCAGTTTCCTGTATTTCAGATCATCCAGCAGGGCTTGGGGGGTGGGATAGTCGGTGTGATCCACCTCTGGAACTTTGTCAGACCATAAATAGGTGTCTTTCATCACGTCGTAAACAAATTTGTTCTGTTCCTCCACCGGACATTCCGGATCGATTTGGTACTCATGGCGGACATACCGGTCCTCGATAAGGGTCATGCCGTCCTGAGTCCCTTTGTCATCATATGGAAAATCGGAATACACTCGGATATCCGGAACCGACACATGGAAGAAGTTCACATCAGCCCTGCCGCTGGCGTCAAACCACATCTTGGCGAATATCTCCGGATTTTCCTGGCTTCCCCAAGGGACATCATCCGGACTCGCGTAAAAATGTCCCCAAATGACCCGGTGCCCCTCGACATGGGTATCCTCTCCGCCTTTGCGCCATATCGCCTCAACAGGGCCTTTTTCCTTGGTGTTGATGCTCGCGGCGATCATCACTCCCATGTCCGTGGGATATGCCGCGGGAGGTCTTGTCGGCCAGCGCCAATATCCGACAGCCGGATTTCCGTCCTCATAATTCTCATCCGCATGGCTTTGGCCGTTTTCATAATAGTGCCGGACATATCGTCTGGCGAGGGTGAGCGTCCCATGTTCGTCTGGAAGGCCGGTGTGGGGGTATCCGGAAAGAACCTCTATGTCCGGCACGGAGACATGGAAATAGTTGACATCCAGGCGCCCGTTCCTGTCAAACCATATTTTGACGAACACCTCCGGATTTTGCTGGCTTCCCCAGCTGACAATCTCCGGATCCGCGTAAAAATACCCCCAGATCACATGGTCGCCGGCCGCGTTCGTGTCTTCGCCCCCTTGTTGCCAAAGCGCCTCAACGGCCCCTTTCTCCACGGTATGGATAATCGCGTGGATCCAGAGATCGGAGGTGATCCGATTCCCCTCCGCGTAAGCAACCCCCGTTAGCAGGCAGGCCATCAGCAATGCCATGATCACTCTTGGGATATTCGCCTTCGGCATCATCGATCTCCTTATTTTTTTTCTGAAACTGAATTCAAGTTCCTGCGAAAGCAGGAAGCTCCATAAGCTCCCTGTCATTCCTGCGAAAGCAGGAATCCACCGCTCAATGACGAAATCACAGGATTCCCACTTTCGCAGGAATGACATCGGTCTGGATGTCGTGACAGTGGATTCCCACTTTCCCGGGAATGATATCATCTTTCGTTGTGACCGTAGGCATGAATGGCGTAAGTCCACGTCTCACGCCTCACGCATCACGTCTCACGCCCCACGTTTCACGCCTCACGTTTCACGCCTCACGTATCACGCCTCACGTTTCACGCCTCATCCTTCTGCATATGTTCCACTATCTCATCCCGAACCCGCTCCCAGTCCTCGACGGGGATCTGACAGGTTCCCACCTTGGCATGGCCCCCGCCGCCGTACTCAAGCATGAGCTGGCCCACATTGGTCCGGCTGGTTCGGTTCAGGATGCTGTGTCCGCAGGTGAGGACAACATTCTGCTTCTCTTTCCCCCACATGATCCGGATCTCAATATTCTGATCTGGATAGATCGCGTAAACCAGAAAGCGGTTTCCGCTGTAAATCATACCTTCGTTGATCAGATTCGTCATGATCACATTTCCCCGGATTTCACAGCACCGCATGAGCATCTCCTTGAAGAGCGTCTGTTGCTCGAAATAACGGGTGGTCCTCTCTTGGACATCTGAAACCTGCAATATCTCCCCAGCCGTTTGAGTCCGGCAATGCTGAATCATATCCTTCATGAGCTGGTAGTTGCTGATCCGGTAGTCGCTGAACCGCCCGAGACCCGTGCGGGGGTCCATGACAAAGGAGAGCAGAATCCATCCCTGCGGATTCAATATCTCATCACGGGTGAGGTTCCCGGAATCGCTCTTGTTCACCGCATCGAGCAACGGCAGAAAATGCTTTCCGAAAGTTTTCTCACCGTCGTAATAGTCCCATATCACCTGGGCCGCGCTGGGGGCCGGCCGGCAATCCCCTTCAAAGTCAAGCTTTTCAATCTCCAGACGTTCCTCCTCGCTGGCATGATGGTCAAACCAGAGCCCGCATCCGGAGACGTATGGAATGTTGGCCATGACGTCGTTGGCTGTCACTTCCACCTTGCCGTCCTGAACATCTTTGGGGTGGACAAATTTGTATGAATCAACGATCCCTTTTTCCACCAGCAAGACCGCGCTCGCCAGTCCGTCGAAATCAGACCGCGTCAAAAGCCTCATCAAGTCCCTCCTCGGTTTGTCAAAGTTGCAGGTTGCAAGCTGCAAGTTGCAAGTTGTGAGCTTGCGGCCTTGGGCATGCAGCTGACAGCCTTGAGCTGATTTCAGAAACCGGGGTTTCCGTCCTGGCGATGAAGGCCAGCTTGTAAAAAATCCGGTTTTCCAGAAACATTTTCACATCAATATCTGAATATAAGGCAAAAGGATTGATCATACAACTTTTTTTTGCAGATCTGGAAAGTTTGATGAGAAAGAAACCCGATTTCAGACCCCCGACACTTGTCCCCGACATCTCTTATCGGGGAAAAGACGTCAGCAACATTCCCTCCATGCCCGTCTCGGATTGGCAAATCCGAGACGCCTGCCGAACGCCCGAACCGGAACCTGACCGATCTCAGAGCTTCTCCAAAAGCCGACGATAATAGCAGTAGTTCTGAAAAGGAACATCCTCCCGAACCCGGCCGTCGGCGAGGGGCACATAGCCTCCCTGTGACAGAAGGGGCGGGACTCTCGAAATCGTTCACGGTTGGTCATTTGTCTGATTTACCTCTTAAAAGCTGTAAGCTGTAAGCTGTAAGCTCTAATTCAAGATCGGGAAGCTCACAGCTTCAAGCTTACAGCTTGCTTTGTAGAATGTCAGTTCCCATTTGCATGATTCGACATCGTCAGGAAGCTCACAGCTTACAGCTTACAGCTCACAGCTTGCAGCTCACAGCTTGCAGCTTCGAGCTTACAGCTTGCTTTCAGTTCCCATTCATACGATTCGACATCGTGACGAATGATATAAAGAGAGTTGTCATCCCCCAAGATTTTGAAATAGCGATGATCCGGCGCGAGCCATTGGTCAAGGATATCCATAACTTGGATCGCCCTTGTTCCCATCCAGATACGTCGGGGCATCTCCTCGCCACGGTATCCGGCATAGCAATCGACTTGTAAAAGCATTGTCCTCACTGTTTTACCTTTAACCTTCATCCCTATGGTATCGGGAAAAGCTTGAAATGTCGGACAAGGTGTCATTTTCTCCATTGTCTGAACCAGGATTCGTGGGATTGAAGGATTGCCAGGATTGGTACTCAGTTCCTTCAATTCAAGGTTCAAAAAACCTGAGCGCCAAAACCCGGTTTCTTTTACCTTTGACCTTCATCCCCTTAGCCGAAACCGGGTTTTTTCCCTCACTGTTTTACCTTTGACCTTCATCCCTATGGTATCGGGAAAAGCTTGAAATGTCAGACAAAGGCCACTTTTTCTCTGAGACGGATCAGATGCTTGCCACTTTGAGACAAGCAGATCTCATCTCCCAACATCTCCCCAATCCGTCCGCCCGACTCGCCGACGAGAATGCTTGTACCATGAGGGACATCGAATGCCAACAACTTTCTTTTCAGAAAATGGCACTTTGTTTGACAATTTAAACTTTTCTTGATATCAAAGGAATTGACGCACTGAGGACCAATCTTGGTGATCTTTCAATCCCACGAATCCCGGTTCAGACAATGGAGCAAATGAGGGAAAAAAAACCGGTTTCGGTCAA
>JAOZRQ010000377.1 GCA_029940115.1 Desulfobacterales bacterium | reverse complement strand
CGGAACTGCAAACTGAAAAGTGTGAACCACCTTTCAGGCAAAATGAAAGATGCCGACAGGCACTTGTTTTTCAGCAGTCCATCTGGGTCCCCAACTTATAAATACGTCCGTTCAGGTTCAAGTTCACGTTTTAAGTTCACGTTCAAGTTCAAGTTCAAGTTCACGTTCACGTTCAAGTTCTGATTTTCGTCAGTTCTTCAAACGATGTCCTTGATTCCCGTACAAGTCTTTGAAAATCGTATCTTCTGGCGTCATGCTGGTTGAGCAGGATTTCAAGTTCCGGTTGCATCTGATCGGAATATCCTTTTTGGGCCAGCTTTTTCAAAAGCTTCCACCCCTGCTTCAGTTCCTTGAGCCTTTCGATGATCCTCTTTTTTCTCTGATCAATGTCGCCGGCGGTATCTTGAACAAGGTCATGGCATATTCCGATGGCCCTTGCCGGCCCCGATTCTCCAGACATGTCAGGGCCGGAAATGTCCTCACATTCCCGTATCTCCCGGAATGTGCGGGTGACCTGCCGGATGGTTTCGGCATCATTTGCCGGCATCATCCATTCTGGCTCAGGCTTTAACGAGAGGGGCCAGTTGTCCCCTGAATTGGGCTTCTCCGGTTCCGGGAATTCCGGCAGATTCTTGCATTCTTTCTGTTCAGTCCCCAGTCTCTCCTGATGTTCGGTTGTGGGATCACCGGGCACGGGCAGGGGAAATTTGGGTTCCGGCAGATTCTGTTCAATTGCGGGATCAGGAAGAAGGGGCACAGCCTGCTGGGAAATCCTCTCCGAGATGATCCGCATATAGATCGCGGCCTCTCGGATGATCTTCAGATGGCTCTGGGTGATATCCCGCATGTCCCGGACCTGCCTGATGATGTGCTGGATGGTCTCTGTCTCCTCGTATATGCCCATCAGCAGATCCAATTGCTGATGTCTGAGCCGCTTGACATATAATCGGGTCTGTTCCCTGTCTGTTTCAGACATCTCTTTGTACTGGCCGTTCATGGTGAAGCGGAGTTTCATCATATGATTCAGGGACTGCTTGGACAGGGAAAGGAGCGCGGCGGCCTCTTGGTCAAGCCCGGCATGACCCTCTTCAAAAGGGCTTCTGGAGGAAGAAAACCGGAGTTTTCGGAAAAGACCGGCTTTCTTCGGTTCTTCCTTTGCCACGACACCTTTCAGATACTGATCTGTACAGGATCCAAATTTGCCCGGGTTCATGCGTCTGATGGCACCTGATATCTGATCCATGATCGTCTTATCCATCTGCCTGTGCCCGATTGACGATGTCATCCATCTCCTTGCGGCTATCCGCGATCTGCTTCACCCTCAACTCGTCATTTTTTCTGTAGGTGGCCTCGGCTTCCTGAAGCGCGCTGTATTCCATCTGCCATCTGGGATTGGAGGAGACCTGATCCCCGATCAGGGAGGCATACTTGCCCAAGACCCGGTTGCCGTCATCAATGCTCTCCACGATCATGATCATGGACTGGGTGACCTTTGCCACACCCGAGCAGATCTGGGAGACATTGTCCACCGCGATCTTCATATGAGCTGCGCCGTCCGCAAACTTGTCCACCATGTTGACATGGATGTCCCCTTTCTCCTTGAAGTCGTTGATCAGGGTCCGGTAGCTTTTCAGCGCGATCTGATACTTCACGCCCATGTCAATGTTGGTCTTGTATTTCAGTTCCATTCCCTGGCTCTCTCTCAGGGCCATTTCAAGATGATCCCTCACCTTTTCAACTTGGGCGTACCGGTCATCAATCAGGGAGAGGGATTCATGGATCGGGATGAGCTCCTCCAACTGCTTTTCAATCTCCCTGCTGTAGGTGATCTGCGCGTCATATGCCTTTCGGTCGCTGTGGATCTGGTCCGTGAACGAGTCACTCACCTCGGTCAGATTTCTGACGATCTGATCCACTTCCACCACCGTGTCCCGCAACCCTTCATTCAGGCCCTTGAGGCTGTTGATGTAATCATCAATCATGGTCCTGAATTCGGTGATCAGGACTTCATCCGGTTGCCGAGGCACTTCCTTTCTGACAATTTCATGGTCAATGTAGGTCTCCATCTTCTGGTCCTTGAACCCGAGCGCGACCATTGACTTCCCCACCAGACCATATTTGATGGGCCTCTGTTTTTCAACAGGAACTCTCTCTTCAACAATCTTTTTGGTCCTTGAGGCGATGATGCTTTTTATCCCCTCTTCGATCACCTTGATCTCATCCACAACCCGTTGCAGATTCTCCGAATCAAATGAGTGGGATTTGACATCCTTTGACTGGTAATACCCGGGCACCGGCGGTCTGTATCCGGTCTCTTGGACGGGTTTCTTCTGCATGCTGTATTTGTTCAGTATCTCATCAAGCTTTTTCTCATTGTCAGCATCTTCAGCTTTGTTTTCATCAGTCATTTTTCAGTTCTTTCCTCTCGATCTTTGGATATTTTCAGTAGATACAAAAATCTTCCCATGTTCCTGCTGGCTTCCTTCCCACGCTTCCCCCACGCTACGGCTGCTTCCTTCCCACGCTTCCTTCCACGCTCCCGCCGGATTGACAAATCCGGCGGGAATGGTTTGATACCTGCTCTTATACATAAAATGAGATTTCACGTCAACAGTTGAATTTGAATATGGTGGATGGCAGTCTGACGGAGTTTTCTGCTTGGTTTGGCAATCCGGCAGGAACTTGTGGATTTAAGTTTGTAGTTCCGCCTTTAGACGGTCAAGCACCGCCTAAAGGCGGAACTACAAACTTTTGCCATCCGGAAAGTGAAAAATCACTTTTCATGCAAAAGCAGGAAATCTTCAGAAAGGCTGGAAGGCCCGTCTTTGCTTGGCAGGGGCACGAGCACGGGTAGGGCAGGGAAAAGTGGGAACTGACAAATGAAGGACGCCAAAAAAGACTTGAAAATTTCCCAATGCTATGTTAGAAGAAGCACAAATTTTGTTTTTTTATACATTTAACTTCTGAAAGGACATATATGAAATGAAGCAGAAGAAAGATGTGCTGCCCTACTATGTGGCAGGAGTTCTGCTGTTGCTGGGAATTGTGTGTTACGGGGCGTTCTCTGCGGAACCGCCTAAAGAGCCGGTGAGACAGATGTTCACATGTGTCGCGGGAAAGGTCCTCTTCACTCACAAAACCCATACAGCAGAATCAGGTTATGGTATTGCCTGCGCGGACTGTCATCACCACCCTGAGGATGCCGAGGAGAGCTTGGCATGTGGGGAGTGTCACAAACTGCCGGAAGACGGGTCAGCCCCTGAATCTTGCGAAGACTGTCATGAGCCGGATGATTTTGAAATCGCCGACATGATCAAACAGGCGGATGCCCTTCATGGGCAATGCATCGGCTGTCATAAGGAGAATGGCGCCGGCCCTGAAGAGTGCGCGTCATGTCATGTCAAGCATAGTTTTTAGCTGGAAGCTGGGAACTGGAAACTGGGAACTGGAAACTGGAAACTGGATGCTGGAACCAAATTTCAAGTTTCAAATTTCAATTTTCAATTTTCAATTTCAAATCTCAAAACTTGAATGGAATCTTTATGATGGTGAAACGATCATTTTTTGGTTTGGCAAAGCCCCGGTTTGCTTATGAGACCCTGAAGGACAAGCCGGAGGCGGTTAAGATTCCTGTCCCGAAAAAGGTCACGCTTTTTCTGAAAAGCCCTTTTGAACCGAACCCGCTTGTACAGACAGGGGACAAAGTGAAGACGGGCGAAAAGCTCTCCCTCTACAAAGGGAATGATGAATATGTGACATCTTCGGTCACAGGAACAGTAACCTCCATATCCCCTTATACCGGGGATTTCGGCAAATCTTACACCGCCATCGCCATTGATGTGGCCGAGGCGGAGGAGCAGGATGACGCGTTCAAAGGGGAACCTTCCTTGGAGAAGGCAAGGGATTTTCTGGCCTTTGTCCCGGGTGCCCCTTCCCTGAATTCGCTGGCTGACCCTGAAAAGCCGATAAAGACCATTGTGGTCTGCGGAATTGACAAGGACCTCCTCATGGCCACAAACCCGTACATCGTGAAAGCCCGCACCAAAGCGGTCAATGACGGAGTCAGCATCCTGAAGAAGATTGCAGGCGCGGATCATGTGATCATGGCCATGCCGCAATATCTGATGAAGGACGCGGGTGCCGTGGGCGGGGCCTCAGGAGTGGAACTGAGGGAAGTCAGCGATGGATACCCTGCCGCACTCCCCCATATCATGATGAAGGAGATGCTCGGGAAGGTCCTTCCCGAGGGAAATCGCCCTGAGGACATGGAGGTCTGCTTCTTCAGCGCGGAGGCGGCTGCCTCGATCGGCAGCGCATTTTACGAGGAACAGGTCCCGGTGACCAAGACCCTGACGCTGATCAAGAAGGATATGAGCAAAATCCTTGTCGAGGCTAGGATCGGGACCCCCATCCGGGACATCTTCACGGCCTGTGATGTCTCCACGGAACAGGGGGACCGGATCGTGCTCGGCGGCCCCATGACCGGCGTTTCGGTTTACGCCGAGGACTATCCGGTCCAGCCGGACACCGACGCGGTGATGGTTCAGGCGAATGCGGATGTCTCCCTGGTCTCGGACAATCCCTGCATCAACTGTGGGGATTGCGTTCGGATCTGCCCCGCGAGAATACAGGTGAGCATGCTGGTCCGGTTCTGTGAGGCCGGGGAATATGAGGCCGCCGCGGACGAGTATGACCTGTACGCGTGCATCGAATGCGGGCTTTGCAGCTTTGTCTGTGTGGCTGGGATGCCGGTCTTCCAACATATCAGGCTGGCCAAATACGAACTGGATCGGATCCGTGCAGCCGAAGAGGAGGAGATGGAGAATGCTTAGTCAGAAAAAATTCATAGTTTCCCATGCCCCCTTCTGGCATGATGGAAGCCGAATATGCGAGCGGAACCACCAGATCATGCTCGCGGCCCTGCCCGCGCTCATTGCGGGGTTCTGCTATTATGGCCCCAAAGCCATCGGCGTGGCCGCGCTGGCTGTATCCTGCGCGATGCTTTGGGAGTTGCTCTTCAACTGGGTCGCCAAACGGCCGGAATCCGTCGGGGACGGCAACGCGGCTCTCATCGGCATGCTGTTCGCCATGCTGATGCCGGCGACCACCCCGTGGTGGGCCGTGGTCACTGGCACATTCATCGCGGTGATCATCGGCAAGCAGATCTACGGCGGCATCGGTGCGAACCCCTTCAGCCCCCCCGCGGTGGCCGTGGCCATCATGATGCTGTCGTGGGATCGCATGTTCGATTTTGACGAAATGCTCCTCAATTATGAACTCGGTTTTCCCATGATCTACCCCCTGACCGCGCTCAAGAACTTCGGCGTGGACGCGGTGAGCGACTTCAGCCTGTGCGGTCTTCTCATGGGCCGGCAGATCGGGGGAATCGGTTCCACATTCGGGCTCGGCCTGATCATCGGGGGAGCATACCTTATTATAAGGGGATTCATCCGGTGGGAGATATCCGTCTCGTTTCTGGCCGGTGTATTCATCACGGCCCTGCTGTTCAACTTCTCGGATCCCGTGAAGTACGGAGGACCTCTGTTCCACCTTTTCACCGGTTACACCCTGATCGGCGCGTTTTTCCTGGCCACCGATGACTCCTCCTCGCCAGTCAACTTCATCCCCATGCTCCTTTACGGCGCGCTCGGCGGGGTGATGACCGTGGTCATCAGGAACATCGGCGTATATGTGGATGGAGTGATATTCACCCTCCTGATCATCAACCTTGTGAATCCGCTTTTGGACAAGATCAGGCCAAAAGCCTTGGGAAAATGAGAACGTGAAACGTGAAGACGTGAAACGTGAAGACGTGAAACGTGGGAACGTGAAGACGTGAAGACGTGAAACGTGAAACGTGAAGACGTGAAAATGTGAAACGTGAAGATGTGAAATGTGAAAACGTGAAAACGTGAAGTGAACATGAGATGCTGATCACGCCTCACGAGTCACGCATCACGAGTCACGCCTCACGAGTCACGCATCACGAGTCACGCGCCTCACGAGTCACGCCTCACGAGTCACGCCTCACGGGTCACGCATCACGGGTCACGCCACGGGTCACGCATCACAAATCATGTATCATAGAAAGGGTGTTACAATGCGTGAGATGATAAGAATGGTCGTTGTCCTCACTGTGTTGAGCGCGTTTTCGGGGGGGTTGCTCGCTGCCATCCGGAACGGCACTCAGGAGGATATCGAGAATCAGAAGATGAAGTATGACAAGGCGCCTGCGATCAAGCTGATCCTTGAGGGCGCGTCAAACGACCCGATTGCGGATCGGTTCAAGCTGGCTGATGGTGACATTCAACGGGACTTCTTTGTCGGGAAGTTTGACGGCGAGGCAAAAGTCGTTGTCTTTGAAACCTTTGGAAGCGGATACGGAGGCAAACTGGGTGTGATGGTCGGGATGAATGTGGCCGAGGACAAGATCGTGGGTGTGGGCGTCACCTCTCACAATGAAACCCCGGGTCTGGGCGCGAGGGCAAAGACAGAAGTCAGCTTTGCCGGACAGTTCAAAGGGCTTGCCGCCGAAGAGGTGAAGGTGACAAAGGACGGCGGTGCGATCAATGCCCTGAGCGGGGCCACCATCACCTCCCGCACGGTATGCGTTGCTGCCAGCGAGGCGGTCAAGGTGTATCAGCGGTTGAAGCCTCAGATAGAGGAGCAACTGAAAGGGTTTAAGTAGGTCGGAGACCAGTGGGCCGATATGAAAAGTTTTCCATCACTCGGTTCGGACTCCCATCGCTCGGTTCGGCTTCCCATGGCTCGGTTCGGATTGGCAAATCCGAACCGCCATCCCGCCGGATTTGTCAATCCGTCGGGAGCATGATGGGGAAAGCCGCCGGATTTGTCAATCCGGCGGGAGCATGATGGGGAAAGCCGCCGGATTTGCCAATCCGTCGGGAGCATGATGGGGAAAGCCGCCGGATTT
>JAOZRQ010000376.1:6297-6946 GCA_029940115.1 Desulfobacterales bacterium | reverse complement strand
GGGATCAATCCCCCGGCTGATAGCGAAAGTACGCTGAAGCGCACTGCCATTTGATTTTTCAGTTTCGCCGGGGGATCAATCCCCCGGCTGATAGCGAAAGTACGCTGAAGCGCACTGCCATTTGATCCTGACACATTTACAGTCTATGTTTTCACCTATTTCACCTATGTGCTCGTATTCGTCAGGTCTGAATGAATCATATTCATAGCTGCTGATATCATGACATATGTACTGACCATCTTTTATCATGACTGCTGATCGGGGCAGCTCATAGCTCTCTGGAATCGAATTGCGTTTCAACGATCGTGGCGCACCGCGAGATTTTTTTGACCATTCTGTATAAATTGTCTGTATGGAAATAATCATCTGATGATTATCCGCATTGGCTGTTTATTCAGTTGAGACCATGGTGTTTCATAACTCATTGTTTCAGCAAGCTGTTTTTTTCTTGAAACCGGGTATTTATGGCAGGTTTGTCCCTGAGAAGCTCGGTTTCTCCAGCTCCCCTTCTTATAAGAAATCCCTGTAGTTATAGAGCTTTCAACATAATGTTTGTCAGTCCGGAGTGCAGAGTTCACTCTGTGAGTGGCCAGACTCGCACAGAGCAAACTCTGCACTCCGGACATGATGTTTGTCAGTCCGGAGTGCA
>JAOZRQ010000376.1:5470-6197 GCA_029940115.1 Desulfobacterales bacterium | reverse complement strand
GAGTTCACTCTGTGAGTGCAGAGTTCACTCTGTGAGTGGCCAGACTCGCACAGAGCAAGCTTCTGCACTCCGTTGTCAGTCCGGAGTGCAGAGTTCACTCTGTGAGTGCAGAGTTCACTCTGTGAGTGGCCAGACTCGCACAGAGTAAACTCTGCACTCCGGACAGTCTTTTTGTTTAAAGCTATAGTAGGGAAGATGGGACTTGAACCCATACGCCCGAAGGCACAAGATTTTGAATCTTGCGCGTCTGCCATTCCGCCACTCCCCGTCGTTTTCTTACAAGTCATCCTTGTAGTTATGAGATGGTAGGGGAGATGGGACTTGAACCCACACGCCCGAAGACACAAGAGCTTAAATCTTGTGCGTCTGCCAGTTTCGCCACTCCCCTTCTTTTAAGCCATCCTTGTCCAGCGGCGATGAGGTTGGACAAAGTCTTCGATCTGCTGAACATGGTGGATCCGGAAGGATTTGAACCTTCAACCAACGGATTATGAGTCCGCTGCTCTGCCATTGAGCTACGGATCCAAACTCATCCTTCATCCCCTCATCAATGCCCCAGAATGAATCCAAACAAGCAGAACCCTTCTTATAAACCATCCTTAGTAGTTATGATAGGGGAGATGGGACTTGAACCCACACGCCCGAAGGCACAAGATCCTAAATCTTGCGCGTCTGCCAGTTTCGCCACTCCCCTATAGTTGAGATCATCGCCCCTGTGATCAATGCC
>JAOZRQ010000376.1:0-5370 GCA_029940115.1 Desulfobacterales bacterium | reverse complement strand
CCAAGACGAATCCAAACCACCAGAACCCCTTCTTATAAACCATCCTTGTAGTTATGTGGTAGGGGAGATGGGACTCGAACCCACACGCCTGAGGCACAAGATCCTAAATCTTGCGCGTATTCCAATTTCGCCACTCCCCTATAGTTGAGATCGTCGCCCTGTGATCAATGCCCCAAGACGAATCCAAACCACCAGAACCCCTTCTTATAAACCATCCTTGTAGTTATATTGGTGCGCCGGGATGGACTTGAACCACCAGAGCCACTATGACACCGGGTTTACAGCCCGGCCCGCTACCCGTTACGGTTTACCGACGCAAAGCTTTCAGAAACTAAGTTTTTTCAAAAGCTTAGTTTCTTCGTCCATTGGTATTGAAATTGATCAATGCCCGGAATGAATCCAAACCGCCAGAACCCCTTCTTATAAACCATCCTTGTAGTTATCATGGTCTACATCCTGAATTCATCCGCCGTGGCAAGCTTCTCCAGATTCGGATCCGTCATCCACGCCTTTGTCTTCACAAGGGAGAACATCAGGGGCACATCATTCTTCTGCACCATCTGTCCCTTGAACTGGGGATTTGACAGGGTCTCCACTGTAAAGCCTGCGGTCTCTTCGTCCGCCTCCCTGTCGAAGTTGTTCTGGATAAAGCTGTTGACAACCGCCTTGATCCGTTTCTCCTCTTCCGCTTTTGCCTTGACCAGCGCGGCGCGGATATCGCCCAGGGTTCTCACGCCCTTATGAGACAGCGGGACACGGTTCTTGGGCACCCGATCTCCTCTCTCCTTGGCGACTTGGATGCTCATGGACCCGTAGCATTCCCGGATCAGCGGCTCCCACAGAGCTTTGAAGAAGCGATAGTTGGGACATCTTTCGATGCCGACTACGTCCCCGTCAATCAGGATGATCGCGCCGACCTGATCCGGAACCACCTCGAACTGGGCGACAAACTCGTCCATCTCCTGCCGGTATCGGCTGATGAAGTATTCGAGATGGCCGATGGTATTCAGCCCTAAGGACTCGTTGAAAATGCGGATCGAATCCCATAGTTTTCCGTGATTACGCTCTTTCCGGTTCTTTATCGCGTCCTCTCGGATGGCTAGGGGTAGCAGGATAATGCGATATCGGTCCCTTCGGATCAATCCGCCTTGGCTCTCTTGGATACATGCCGCATTGTCGCATACGACGGTCTCCCTCTTCTTGACAACCTTCATATTCGGGACCGCATGGTTCTGTGCAGCCTGCCCGGTGATGACCAAATTTCCCATCGGAGAGATGGTCAGTCCCTTCTCCTCCTTCGTGCCGGTGTTATGGAGCACGACAGTTCCGTAGTCACGGGTTTCCATTTCCAACACAGTGGGAGAGGCGATGGCGTCATCCACGATATCGGAAATCAACGGGATGACGGTCATATTGCCCACAGTCTGAGCCTCCCCTGGTTTCAACCCTTTCATCACATCCTGAATCGTATTCAGCATTACGTCACCCCTTTCTGTTATGGTATAATTGTGAACGAAAAAAAACCGGCTTCAATTGGAGGGAAGGGAGTTTGAAGGCAAAGAACCGCTGACCAATGATCGCCATGAGACCCTTTGTCCCATTTGCGAAATGCGACGGTTTTCTCGCTACCGGATTCCGGCTCGTCAAGATGGCCTTCGGATGTCTTTGCCGATAAATGCTTGTAAGCAATGACACCGCATATGCAGATGGCGACAATGGCGGCATAGCCAAGTATTTCCATAACCCCTCCTCTTTTTCAAGTTGCAATGAAAAGCCCGGCTTCAGTTTTGGGAAACAGAAGCCATCGGTTTTGAACCACGTCAAGAAATTCAGAAGCCGGGCTTTTTTTTGCAAGCCTCCCTTCACACTCTCGTCGGCCACTCACGCTGGATTGGCCGACTCTGGCGGAACCAGACGGTTCGGATTTGCCAATCCGAACCGGGCCACGAGGGCCAACTCGACGGGGGCCGGATCGATGGAGGCCGAAGTGACGGGAGCCGAATCGACAGGAGGCGACTGGGGCCGAATTGAGCGGCGAGGCAGACGTGCCTCTCGCCTGATCTTCGGCAACACCATGCCGGCCATCGCTTCGATCCCCCGTTTCACATCCACCTCGATCATGGCCCGCATGAGCGTCAGGGCCAGCCCTTGGGGATGGCTGACCGGTATCGTGGGGATCTCCTCGCTTAATGTCCTGAGGCCCGACTGGCTCTCACTCCCAATCACCGGGTTCAGATGATAAACCGGTGTGGTCTCCCCGACCCATCCCCTCAGCAGATACATGACCTCGTCAATTCTGCCCGAAGGCGCGTTCTCATATCCGTCCGAGAGGATGAACACCACGTCTGATCCAGCCTCAAGCAGATCGAGCAGGCCAGACGCGAGATCGGTTCGCCCCACCGGCCGGGGGATCGGATTCTCCCGGTGAATGGTTCTGCCGGACGCGGTGCGGATGAGAGACGACTCCCCGATATTCATCAGCACATCCTTCATGGCCAGCGAAATGGCCATGGGTCGCAGCTTCTGCTCACGAGAACCGGACATGGAGAATGAGTCATCCACCAGAATGCCGACCTTTCGGAACCGGATCGGCAACTGGTGCGCGCCGGTTCTTCCCTTCTGCATGAGCGCGTCCCAGATGTCCGAGGTCATCCCTTCCGCGTAGGCAAGGATGTAGAGCTCCGTCGCGGTCCGTGCCATCGGGTTGAACGCTATGGCAACCCTTTCCTTCTTCGCCTTCCGCTGAACCAGACTCTTCTTCTTCTCAGTCATGGAAGTGTCCTTGGTCAGCTCGAGGGTCTGCTTCTGGGAGACCGTCGGGTGATACATCCCCCGGATTCCCTCCAGCACCTCGGGCGGGAGGATTTTCCCTTTGGAGATGTCTCGCTTCGCCTCGCCAAAGGCTTTGAAGTTGAGAGAGCGTCGGAGGGCATTGGAATGATTTGAAAAATGTAATACTTCATTGATATATTCCGACAAACGCTTTTCAAGCAGCGGTTTGACCATGGGTTCATTGTTCGCCGTGTTTAATATCTTTTCAGAGTTGATATCCACTGTGGTGTCTGCTAACCATCCAAATGAAATACTGAGGGGATATGAAGCAAAAATTTCTGTTAGCCATTCATTAAAATTATGCCTATGAAGATCATCTTTATCACCACAATCACAACAACAATCATTTCCAAAGTAAGCATAATATTCGCAACGCCATCCATGACTGCAATAATCATCAGAGGGACGATAACAATCCCAACATTCATCGACATCCACGGTATCCGCATCGCGGATAGCCATGGCTTTGCAGACTTGACATCTTCGTGCCTATGCCGAAGATAGCGTTGGCGGAGCTGTGAGCGTCCCAGGGGCTTATGCCAGTTAATAATTTTTTCCCCATCTTTTCGTTGTTTCATTATTATGTCACTCACTCTTTGTTGCGAAAAGATATTGTTTCGCCGGAAACCGTATTGTTTCGTAACGCGTTGTTTCGCAAAGTTTTTTCTTCCGCCGGAAGTAAATATTCGGTAAACCCCGTGTTCGCTCCCGCCGGATTGCCAAATCCGGCGGGATGGCGGTTCGGATTTGCCAATCCGAACCGAGCGGGGGTGAGGTCGACGGGGTTTACCGAATACTTACCGTCGGAAACGGATGTCTTATCATGTGCTGTCATTCCGACGGTTTGTCCATTCACAGAAAAAAATAACAAGTCATTATGAGGTAAGTTAGGTGTCGTGTACATGGTTGCGTTCCAAGTATGAACCCGGAACTTTCGGCTTATCATGCCAATGCTCGTTTTCAAGGATGAGCGGTTTGCACTGAAACGACGCCAAAGCCCTCATAAACTGACTTCCAAACTGGAGCGGGAGATGGGACTCGAACCCACGACCTTCGGATTGGCAACCCGATGCTCTGCCAACTGAGCCACTCCCGCGTGTTTCATAACACCTTCTGCTTACATGAGTTGAAATGTGGAGCGGGAGACGGGAATCGAACCCGCAACTTTCAGATTGGAAATCTGATGCTCTGCCAGTTGAACTACTCCCGCGTACTGTGTAGGCTATCGGCTGTCTCCCGGATGCCCATTGCCTCTCGCCCCAATTGCCTTCGCCCCTTACCCATTGCCCTCACCCAAAAAACTTGGATGATTATGAAGCCCTTCGCATGGCAAGGGTCAAAAGCCCTGCCCCGATCAGCGCGCCGCCGCCGAGCCGATTGAACCACCCACGCACTTTGGCATCCTGCATGGTATCCCGAAGCCGCCCGGCTGAGGCGGCGTATATTGTGGTGTTGATGCCCGCGATCAGAAGAAACGTGCCCCCCATGATGACAAGTTGCGGGACCGGATGGCTTTCCGGATTCACAAACTGGGGCAGAAATGCGACGAAAAAAGCGATGCCTTTGGGGTTCAGCGCGGTGACAATGAATGCCTGCCTGAACAGAGACTTGTTCGTCTTGCCTGATGCAGAATGGCTGGTCCCATGTCTCTCCCTATCTGTTCGCCAAAGTCTGACACCGAGCCAGGTCAGGTAGCCGGCCCCGATGATCTTCATCACCGAGAAAAGTGTGGCCGAGGCCGCCATGAGCGCACCGAGTCCCATGAGCGAAAGGGTCATTGCCGTAAAATCACCGAGCATGACACCGCTCACAAGCGGCATCACCGATCTGCGTCCGTAGGTTGCGGCTTGGCTGACCACCAATATGATTGTCGGGCCGGGTGTGGCGAGAAGGATCATTGCCGTAAAAGCGAACGCGGTCCACATTTCCAACGTCATAAAAATCCCCTTACAGATTTAAAAAAAACCGGTTTCTGGCACTATGCCGCATCATTGAAACCGGATCGTCCAATCCCCTGAACGCGAGACCGGGTTTCTTTGCGATGGTGACTTTGGGTAAGGCAGAGGTACCGTGGTTACATGAATTGATTATGAATCAATCGCCTTTTTCAATTTGGCTGTCACTGAAAGTACCTGCACAGCCCCAAAGTCGGCAGTTTGAATGTGAGGTAGGTCAGGCGTCGTTATCATGGTTGATATTCCGGGAGTTGAACCCGGGACAACTGGGCTGAAAGGTCCAATGCTCTACCAATTGAGCTAAATATACGGAAACGACGCCAAAGCCCTCACATGCTCATTTTTCACACTTCATCCTTCATATTTCATCCTTCATCCTTCCATTTTTGGGTGCAGGGGCGGGACTCGAACCCGCGACCGCTTGGGTTACAGTTTGAGATATCCATAATCGAACTCCCAATGGTGGTTTAGGTATAACTCGATATGCGGGGTGAAGTCAAGCATGAACCAGGCAAGCTACCATCTGCTACGGGCGTATTTATAAGTTGGGGGAGTCCCCAAACAGTCTGGAAACTCATTTTGG
>JAOZRQ010000375.1 GCA_029940115.1 Desulfobacterales bacterium | reverse complement strand
ACGCCTCACGTTTCACATCTCACGTTTCACATCTCACGCCTCACGTTTCACATCTCACGCCTCACGTTTCACATCTCACGTCTCACGCCTCACGCCTCACGCCTCACGCCTCACGCCTCACGCCTCATAATATGCCTTATTTAAATCCTCATCAGATTTAAGTCAACCGGAATGAACACGGTTTTGTGTTCATCTCACAGGAGTCTTGTCAGAAATGTCCACCTGTCTGATTTTATTGGCTTAATATATCGGCTTCTGACGCAACTAGCTCGAAATACATCCTATTTTCAAATTCATGCTTTTATTCAATCATTCCAAGGAGATCAGGCATTTTTTGCAGAATGTGGATGAAATCATTTTCTTGAAAAAGCTCAATATTCCTTCAAAAATCTCCATTTTTTGAAAAATATCGCATCATGGTCGGTTGTCGGTGGTCGGTAACATATGGCCATGGCCAATGGCTGGTCAGTTGCAAATGACAAAACGTGTGGTATAAGTAAGTAAGTATTTGGTCAAAAATTCTTCAGGATTTTTGTCCCATACAAAGGCACAAAGAAAAGGCCCAAAGGTGGGCACAGAAAAAATTTATGGATAGGTACTTACTTATGCGAGCATGATCAAATGACATGCCTGCTTGATTTGAAGTTTTAAAAAAAAACCAAGGTTTTTTTTTCAAAAAACTTGGTTTCTTTCTTGGGCAAACATTCTCTGAAATGCTCCATCACAGTTCGTAGTTTCGCCTTTAGGCGGATTGCCAAATCCAGCGGTGCTGGGAGGGTTCGGATTTGCCAATTCAGGCCGAGCGGCCGAGAAACTTGGTTTCTTTTCAAAAACCTGGTTTCTTTGCTCGCGCCGGATTGCCAAATCCAGCGGTGCTGGGAGGGTTCGGATTTGCCAATTCAGGCCGAGCGGCCGAGAAACTTGGTTTCTTTTCAAAAACCTGGTTTCTTTGCTCGCGTCGGATTGCCAAATCCGGCGGTGCTGGGTTTGCCAATCCGAACCGAATGACAGGGTGCTATTGGTTCGGATTTGCCAATCCGAACCAAGCGGCAGGTGAACAATCGTGAGCAGAGCTATTTTCCAAACACATCGGCAAAGGGATTATGAAAGGGCCTCTCCTTTTCTCTCTCTTTCTTTTGTTTCGGCTTCTGCTTCTTGGCCGGCTTTTTCCGGCTCTGTTGTTGAACCGACTCGCCTGGAACCGTCTTCATGGAGAGGGATATCCGCTTCCGCTCGGTGTCCACATTCATGACCGTGACATTCACCTTCTGCTGAACCTTGACCACATCATTGGCATCTTTGACAAACTGGTCTGCCAGTTCGCTGATATGCACCAAGCCGTCATGATGCACCCCGATGTCCACAAACGCGCCGAATGCGGTGACATTGGTGACAATCCCCGGAAGCTTCATGCCCGCCCTCAGGTCATCCATCTTCTCAACCCCTTCGGCAAAGGAAAACTCCTCAAACTTCTCCCTTGGATCACGTCCCGGCTTTGCCAGCTCCTCAAGAATGTCGTTCAGCGTGGGGAGGCCCACCGTGTCGGTGACATATCGTGAGGGGTCAATCTTCCTTCTCAGTTCAGCCTGCTTCATCAGGTCAGAGACCGTGCAGTCCAAGTCTTTCGCCATGGCATCAACAATGTGATAGCTTTCCGGGTGGACCGCGCTGGCATCCAAGGGATTCTCGCCGTTCCTGATCCGCAGAAATCCCGCGCACTGTTCAAACGATTTGGGCCCGAGACGTTTGACCGCCTTCAAGACCTCTCTCGATGGGAAGGGCCCCTCTTCATCCCTGTACGCCACGATGTTCTTCGCCAGTTGGGGGCCCAAGCCGGATACATAGGTCAGCAGTTGTGCGCTCGCGGTGTTCGCGTCGACGCCCACACGGTTCACGCAACTGACCACCACATCATCCAAGGACTGTCTCAGGGCCGTCTGGTCCACATCGTGCTGGTACTGGCCCACGCCGATGGACTTCGGATCGATCTTCACCAGCTCCGCGAGGGGATCCATCAGCCGTCTCCCGATGGAGACCGCGCCCCGGATGGTCAGGTCAATATCGGGAAACTCCTCCCGCGCCACCTCGGACGCGGAATAGACCGACGCGCCGCTCTCATTCACCACAAGCACCTGAATTTTGCCGAATGCCTTCTCGGATGAGAGGGTCTGCCGGATGAACGCCTCGGTCTCCCTGCTCGCTGTGCCGTTTCCGATGGCAATCGCCTCAGTGCCGAATTCACGGGACAGGCGTTTGACCTGTTCCGCAGACTTTTCAGGCTGGTGGAGGTAAACCGTGTCATGGTGGAGGAGCTTCCCCTGCGGATCCAGGCAGACCAGCTTGCATCCGGTTCTGAACCCAGGGTCCACCCCCATCACCTTTCGGGGACCCAAGGGGGAGGAGAGGAGGAGCTGGCGCAGGTTTTCAGCAAAGACCCGGATGGCTTCGGTGTCCGCCCTCTCCTTTGTCGCGAGCCGGATCTCCGTCTCCATGGAACGGGAGAGGAGGCGTTTGTAGCTGTCCTGAACCGCGAGGTCAACCTGCCTCGAGTCTTCCCCTTCCCCTTTCACAAAGAGACGCTTGAGGATGTTCACGGCATCCTCCTCGGGCGGCGTGAGGCTGAGATTCAACACATCCTCCTTTTCGCCCCGCCGCATGGCCAGAATTCGGTGGGACGGCGCCGCGGAGATCGGTTCCTCCCACTCAAAGTAATCCTTGTACTTCGCGCCCTCGGTCTCCTTGTCCGATGCGACCTTGCTTCTGAAGGTCCCCTTTTCCGCGAACATCCGACGCAGTTTGGCCCGGGCCGCCTCATTTTCATTGACCATCTCCGCGATGATGTCCCTCGCGCCGGCCAAGGCATCTTCCAGTGATTCCACGCCTTTTTCCGGATCAATGAACGCGGCCCCTTCCTGGGCAGGGTCGGCGCCGGTCTGTTCAAAAATGGATTGGGCAAGAGGCTCAAGTCCCTTTTCCCTGGCAATGGTGGCCCTTGTCCGGCGTTTCGGCTTGTATGGCAGATAGATGTCTTCCAAAACGGCAAGGGTCTCCGCGGCCAGAACCTTCTGCTTCAGCTCATCGGTGAGGTGGCCGTGCTGTTCAAGGGAGTGTAATATGGTCTCCTTGCGCGAATCGAGCTCCCTGAGCTGATTCAGTCTGTCACGGATGACGGCCACGGCCACCTCATCCAGACTGTCGGTGGCCTCCTTTCTGTAGCGTGCGATAAACGGGATGGTTGCCCCTTCTTCAAGAAGCAGGGCAACCGCCTGGACCTGTGATTCATTCAAGCCGAGTTCCTCGGCGATTTTCAAGATGTGTGTGTCACTCATAATCATTCTGATTCTTCACTCAGTTTTCTGCCGCCTCCGGCGGCACATTGTGACAAAGCTCGTAGTTTCGCCTTTAGGCAGTGAAAGGCGAAACCACAGGCTTCATGATCCAAAGCATGTAAACTCATGACTGCACATAGAAGAATGGCATAAAATTTTATGGTTGTCAATGAAAAATCAAAAACTGCTTTTATACGGGGTTGACGTCCGGTCGAGTTTATGATAAAAATCCTGTCTAATTCGGATTTGGTGGAGTTGTCATTCGGAGGGTCAGAAAAAACAGCCTGTGCGGGCGGAGAATGGAGAGAACAACCATGTGTGATGAAAAAATATTGCCAGTCGAGGAGATGCTGGCCCATGAGGAGTTCACGGACCGGGTGGAAATCCTGCGGGAACTGGAGGCATGGGTGAAGAACATCCAGCGAATGGCCTCAACGAGCACGGCGATGATCTCGCCACGACGGATGGGGAAGACCGTCCTGCTCGACCGGCTGGTGAACACGGTCTTTTTCAAACCGGAATATCGGGTCGCGCCGTTCTATTTCAAGATGACACGGGAGAAAATGACCTTGCGGGATTTTCTGCTGGAATATGCCACCACGTTTTTCCGGCAGTACATCGCGTATTGCCATCAGGATCCGATCCTGTATCGGAACAAGCGGGTCAAATTGAGGGACCTGTCGGACCATCCGTCGGATCACAAGGCGGTCATTCTGGCAAAAGAGTATATCCGGGACTTCCTGAGACGATATCAGGATGACACCTTCAATGATATCAGAAGTCAGTGGGATGACTTCATCTGCTTTCCTGAAGACTTGGCATCTTTTTCCGGGACACGGGTCGCGGTGATCATTGATGAGTTCCAGGACATGAAATTCTCTGTTTACCACACCTCGCAGGAGCATTTCATGGAGATGAGGACACAGGGACGCCTGACCGATCAGGGGGCAACCGACCTGACCGCCACATATGACCGCCAGGCCCAGAGCCGAAAGGCTCCCATGCTGGTGTCTGGATCGGCGGTGACGCTGATCTTCAGGACCGTGATGGGAGGTCCCTTGGGCGGACGCTTCGACTTCACCTATCTGAGGCCCCTGTCTGTCCCCGACGGTGCCGCGCTTCTGCATCAGCTGCTCGACATTTATGCCCCGGGTGTGACGATCAGCCCTGAAAACGCCCTGTACGCCAGCGCCCAGGTGGGCGGCCATCCCTATTATCTGTATTGTCTGGCCATGTCGAAGTGTGAGGAGAAAAAGTTCGGGGAAACAGAAGCCGTTGACCGGGTGATCCAGTATGAGGTCGAGCGGGGAAAGATCTACGGGTTCTGGCAGACCCATTTCCAAGACAACCGGAGGCACATCAATGCGGAGAATGACGAGGCCCTCGGCAGAAAGATCATCTATTATTTCACTCGGTACAACAATCAGCCGGTGGAGATCAGGGAGATCGCTGAGAAGCTGAATGTCCCGAGAAAGGCGGTGGAGGAGAAGATTGAGAGGCTCTATGTCGCCGACCTCGTCTATCGGATGAGGGCCAGATACTACACCTTCAACGACATCTGCCTGATGCGCTTCATCAAGTTTGTCTATGGGCAGGAGGTGGAGGGGCTTGATGAGGTTGACCTGAGCCAACAAGGTGTCTTCAACAACCTGAAGGGCCGTTTTTTGGAGCTGGTGGTGCAGGTGACGATGATGAAGTTCAACCATGAGACCTTGGACGGAAGGCTCTTCGGAAAGACCGGGGAGATCAAACTGCCGCTGTTCCGGTTCGTTGACACCAAATCGGTGAAGGGAGCCAAGACCCGCTCCTACCAGATTGACGTTTACGGCTGGGAAGGGACGAGGGAGGAGCGGGTCTGGATATGCGAGTGCAAATACAGAAAGACGAAGATGGACATGGGACAGGTGGAGAAACTGGAGGACGCGGCCCAAGCCCTGAGGCAGGAGGCGGAAGATACGGGGCTTCCCGTTCCGGATATCCAGATGTGGCTAGTCTCCACCGGCGGGTTCACCGGCGAGGTTCTGGAACATGTCAGGGACAGGGAGGATGCCTATTTTTCCGACCATGAGGGGATCAACGGCATCTTCCGGGCTTATGGAGGCAATTACAACATCCCGGTGTTCACGGATGCTTGATCCGTAGTTCAAATCCCCTCCACCCCTTCTGGCATGGCCTTCACCTCCTCTCCCCCAAGCAGATATCCCCCATCAAGGCGGATGACGCTCCCTGTCATGAACGGCGCGTCCCTTATGACAAAGCGCACCGCGTTCACCACATCCTCGACGGTTCCTGTCCGCCGGAGCAGGGTGTGCTGAATGACCGCCTGTTTCTGCGCCTCGGTGAGCAGGCCCCATCCCCTTGTCCCGGGCCCGTGGCGGGTCTCAATGATTCCGAGCATGATCTCATTGACCCGGACCTCCGGCGCGGCCATTCTGGCCCAGGTCTCTGTGAGCAGGGATATCCCCCGGTTTGCCGCGGCATACCCGTCGTTGAAGATCAGGCTGGCCGGCCCTGCCCGCCCCACCATCCCCGCAATGGAGGAGAGATTGATCACGACGCCATCCCCCGAGGCCCTGAGATGGGGAAGGGCCGAATCAAAGCCCCACCATTTTGCCCGAAGGGTGGTGGCCATTTCCATATCCCACTGTTCCCGGATGTATGGCCCGTGAACCACCGGCCATCCCCCGCGCTCGATGTTGTTGATCAGAATGTCCAGGCGGCCGAAGCGGTTCACCACTTCCTCGACAAGCCCCGGAATCCGATCCGTCTCAAGCAGGTTGATCTTTGTGATAAAATGATCTGCGCGGGCCTCCGCAAAGTCCCGCCTCATCTCTGAGAGACTCTCCTCCCAGTCAAAATGGGTGAGCGCAAGCTTTACGCCCTCTTTGGCAAGGCCAAGGCCGATGGCTTTTCCGATGCCCTTGATTGCGCCGAGTACCAGCGCGACTCTGTTTTCAAGTTTCATAATCAAGTTTCTTGATAAACTCAATAGGGTTGGCAACGGGCGCATTCACAAGTTGGGGGATTGTCCCGCGGGGACTTGTGAAAGTGGCCCGGCAATTCGTTCGACGGAGTTCCCTGTCCGCAAACCGGTCTCCGTGAAGCCGGGTGGCTTTGTCCGCGAACCCGTCAACTGTCTTTTCGGTAATCTTGTTGAGATGCCGAGGATGGTAATTCTTGCACTCTGCCATGATGACGGCATGTTTCCCCTCGACAACCACATCAATCTCCTCACCGCTTGGCAGATGATAGTTCATCACAGGCGCAAATTCGGTGACATCCATCCCCTCGACGAGGCCGCCCTTGCCGTCGATAATACGCTGGAAAAGATTCAGCAACACTTCGCGTTCATGATAATGTCCCTTCAGATTGTTGTGCTGCCCCTGCAAAACATTCAGCTTCTGGCGCAGTTCCTCGGCTTCCGCCAAGCCCAGTTCCAGTTTTCGGCACGCTCCTTCAGGTAATCCAGCATGTTGTCGTTCCTGAAATAGATGTCGAACTCCTCGACCGGCAGGCCGAACAGATCGGCATGAATCGTCATCAGAACCTTTTTTATAATGTCCGATCAAAGACACCGCCGTACTGACCGCCCTTCTGCTCGATCAGATCATATCTGTGCAGCA
>JAOZRQ010000374.1 GCA_029940115.1 Desulfobacterales bacterium | reverse complement strand
CCAAGCCAAAAAAACGATGGAAGATGGCGCGTGGGCAACAATCAAACCTGAACCCCACAGAAACCAACTCACAAACTCACAAACTCACAAACTCATTAAACTTGATTTACATGGGAGGTGACAATGGTGTTGATGGTTGACAACTATGATTCATTCACATATAATCTGGTGCAGTATCTGATGGAGCTTGGCAGCGATGTCAAAGTGTTTCGGAATGATGCGATATCCGTTTCGGAGATTGAGGCACTTGCCCCTTCGGCGATTGTGATCTCACCGGGGCCGGGGCGTCCCGAGTCCGCGGGCGTGTCGCTTCCTGTGGTGACCCATTTTTCCGGAAAACTCCCCATCCTGGGCGTCTGTCTGGGCCATCAGACCATTGCCCAGACATTTGGCGGGGAAATCATCTCCGCCGACCGGCTCATGCATGGAAAGACTTCGGAAATACGGGCCGATGGGAAAGGCATCTATCAGGGCATCCGCAAGCCGTTTCAGGCCATGCGGTATCACTCCCTTGCGGTCTCCAGAGAGACCCTTCCTGAATGCTTGGAAATCACGGCAGAGGCGGATGACGGCGAGATCATGGGGCTCCGGCATCGCGAGCATCCCACCGAGGGCATCCAGTTTCATCCGGAATCCATCATGACCGCGGTGGGCAAACGCCTTCTGAGGAATTTTCTACAGAACCCATGCGATTTCCAAGAATGAATATACCAAGGCGTTTCTCAGTTCGTAGTTCCGCCTTTAGGCGGTGAGACACCGCCTAAAGGCGGAACTACAAACTGAAGCGAACGCCTTCTATTCAAAGAGCCCCTTGACCACCGCCTCCCCGTCCCTCACCATCACCTTTCCCATGGCCATGACGGTTTTGATGGAGAGATCTTCGGCGTTCAGCAAGACCAGATCCGCGTCCAGGCCTGTCTGGATGGCCCCCTTGCGCGGCAACTTGTAAAGGGCTGCCGGATTGGCGGTGACCACTCTCAGGGCTGTCTCCAGTGGTACATCCTCCTCTTGCACCGCCTCCCGGACCGCCGTGAAGAGCGATTCGGACGTGCCCACCCGGAGACCGGTCAGCTCGCCGTTTTCGTTGAACTCGGGGAGACTTCCCTGACCGTCGGAGGTGAAGGTGATTCGCTCCGGAGGGACCTCCCGGTCCAAGCAGATTTTCAGTGCGCGACTGCATTTGACCTCCCCCTCTTCGAGAAACTGGGGGGTGGTGCTGGTGGTGAAGTCTATGAATCCGCCATCCCGGGCATAGACCACCCCCTCCTCAAACAGCTTGGCATTGCGGTTGATATGGGTCGGCACAAAGTGGTGGTACGGCAGTTCGGAATTCCGGATCACCTCTTTGATCAGGGAGAGTCCCCGTTTCCCGTCTCCCAAGTGAAAATTCACCACGCCGGCCTTTCCGGAGAGCATCCCCCCGACCCGTGCCGCGGCGACCATCTTCGCGATATCCTCAACCGTGGGCTGAGAGGAACGGTGATCCGAAATCGCCACCTCCCCCACGCCGATGATCTCGCTGATCATGATGATGTCACTCTCGATGCTCTTCGTAAGGGTTCGGATGGGGACCTGATAGGATCCGGTGAGGATCCAGCAGGATATCCCCTCCTCCCGCAATCCCCTGGCCTTGGCAATCAGGTTCTCCATGGACCGGGTCATCCCGTCGGTCCCAAGAACCCCGATCACAGTGGTGACGCCTGCCCGGGTCGCGTCGGAGAGTTTCATCTCCGGGGTGCGGCTTTTGTAACTTCCCTCCCCGCCTCCGCCGGTGACATGGACGTGGGAATCAATGAATCCCGGGGCCGCGATAAGCCCCTCCCCTTCGACCACCTCCAGCGAAGGGAAGGACGCAGGCGGATCAATCTGGTCCTCTATTGCCGCAATCTGCTCCCCAGCCGTCAGGATATCCTTCTTTCCCAAGTATTCGGGGGCATAGACCTCCACATGTTTTATGATTCTGATCATCGGTGTTTCCATGGAACAGCAACTCCTCCTTCAAATTGAAATTTGGCCATCCTTCATTTACGGGTTTACAGTTCGTAGTTCCGCCTTTAGGCGGTGCAACGGTTTCGGATGCGTCCCGATATAGGCATCGGGAAAAGGCCGGGCTTCTTTGTCCTATACAGCCTGTTCCATTTTCACTCAGCATATTTCAAACACCCGAAACCCCTGATTTCCAAAGCAGTAAATCAGAAACTGCGACACCTTTGCTTCGGGATATTCCTGGTTCAATCCCTCGACATATCCGGCAATCTGTTCAGCATCCTCTTTTTGAAGTTGAAACTTGTCTATGGTCGTCCTGAGTTTTTTGAATTTGGTATTGGAGTAATACTTGAATTCGATCACCATGCGGATCCCGGCGAACGTCTCATGGTACTTTCCGACAAACTCCAGATCCGTTTTGCCTTGGGGATAGGAGCGTTCCACATTCCATGTGAACCAGCGGGAGAGGTAGCGGCTGCACAATTCATAGAAGGTGGTGCGATAGAAATTCTCATTGACCTGCTGGAACACGGCCTCCGGCAGTTGGGAGACATACTGCTCCCAGTATCCGGCAAACAGGTCGGGCAGACTGAGATCGCCGACAAACCGTTGCATGATCTCGGTATATCGGGTGGACACATCAATATGATGGATTTCGTTGAAATACTCCACAAAGATTTTTCGCATGTTCAGATTCGGCAGTCTCAGATAAAATTCATCCTGCTTGGTGAGCATCCCCAAGTAGAAGAATGAGACCGGAAAAAAGCCTTTCTCGAAAAACTGGAACATGTCAAACTTCTCCATCAGAAGCACATCGTCGTATCGGATCGTGTGGTGCAGGATCAGCCGGTCAACAAATTCTTCCGCAAGAAGGGAATTCGACGCGGTCAGACGTCTGACCCAGGAGATATCCGTCTTCAGATTCAGGTCAGTCAGGTGTTTGGGAATGGTTTTGAATTCGCAGAGATGGTCCAGAAAAAACATCAGGATGGTGGAATTGTACAGGCCCTCACCATGGGGCGTGACAAAGTGATACCCGTCATAATGATTTCTGATCAGCGCGTCAACTTCCCTGCGCGTGCCCGGATCAATCTGATAGTCCCGATACACGTCGTCCAACAGCCGGTCCGTCTCTTCTTGAGTGAATCCGAGCATCTGCTCAAACCCGGGATGCAATGTGAGAAACGTGCCGATGTTGAATCCCGATGCCAGATCGTCAATCGTGATCGGAAGCACACCCGTGACAAACACATTGGTGATGGCTCCGGTCTTCCGCCCTTCCTTCAGGGTCTTGAAGAAGGTTTTCAGAAAGCTCCCTTCAGCCATCAGGTTATAATAGAGGCGGTCTTTGTGGGCCATGATCAGTTGGTTGGCAAAATTGTCGTATTCGTCAATGATGACATAAAGTCTGGGGGAGTCGTTCGATTCCACGAAGTCGAGAAGTGATTGGAGATTCGATGACGCCGTCCCTTTCAGATCAATCGACACCCTCCCCTGAAACCACTCCCTGTTCTTGGCTGCCAAGGTTTTCATACGCAGATTGCAGACATGGTTGAAACTCTCTTCGATTTTGTCAAGTGTTCCTGAGGGATTGACGGTGGAAAAATCGAGGTGCAGGGCAAAAAGCGAGCTGTGCAACGGGGTCGGATGCGTCCCGATATAGGTATGCCCAAATAGGGTGTCAAACTCATCCTTCTGCCGAATGTTGTAGTAACATTCGAGCATCCGGCAGAAGAGCGACTTCCCAAACCGCCTCGGGCGCAGGAACACCGGATTTTTCACCCGCTCCAACTTCTCAATGTACAGGGTCTTGTCCACAAAGTATCCGTTGTCTCGGACCAGCTCCTCATAGTCCGCCACGCTGTATGATACCCGCTTTTTCATGGTTATCCTCCAAATTCCCAGAACCCCTCGCCCTCACGGATTGGCAATCATCTGCACGGATTAGGGATCCCTGTAGTTATAAGCCATTCTTGCAGTTATGCGAGAAAACTGCAGGGATGGCTTATAAGAAGGCACTGCGGATCGCCCTCCCTTCTTATAAGCCATCCTTGTAGTTGTGAGCCATCCTTGTAGTTATGCGAGAAAACTACAGGGATGGCTTATAAGAAGGCACTGCGGATCGCCCTCCCCTTCTTATAAGCCATCCTTGTAGTTATAAGCTGTGTACAGGACAAAAAGTCGCGAAGGGCGGGAAACCCGGCTTTTTCCCAAACAGGCGGAATCCCCAACTGCGAGAAAAAGCCGGGTTTCCTTCCTCAATCATTTTTTTTGTCCTGTACACAGAGTTATAAGCCATCCCTGTAATTCTCAGGATAAAAGCCCTTATCCAGCGCATCTTCCAGCGTATAAGGGCAGGCTTGCGGAAAATCGGCTTCTGGAATGCCTGTTTCGAGGGCCGCGTATTCCATGGCATCTTCATAAGCTGCTGTCACTTTCTCATCAATTCCATGTTTCAGGCTCGGACTGGTATTCAGCAATTGTCCGACCTGTTGCCTCTGTTCGACAATGGTTCTCTTCCAACTCTTTGAGCGATATTCGGGTTCAAACTGCCATTTCAGCAGATGGGCAAACAATATCTTCAACCGGTTGGTCAATTCACGGTGTTGCCTTTTTCCCATGCCTTCCAATTCCTCTGCAATGTTCTCCACGTCAATGTCAGACAAGCTTCCTTGCCTTAAAAAGTCCACATTATGATCAAGCCACGCACAGAAATCGTGTTCATATTCAGCAGCGAGATTGCTCATGAAGCCTCCGATTCAGGTGGTTATGAGGGAAAGTTTTGTAGTTCCGCCTTTAGGCGGTGCGAAACCGCCTGAAGGCGGAACTACGAACTTAGGAACTTATGCTGATGGTCAGAATGTTCTTGTCGCCCTCCCGGCGGTAGTGCACGTCATCCATCAACTCTTTGAACAGCAACACCCCAAGCCCTCCGATGGGCCGGTCCTGGATATCTGCGGTGATGTCCGGATCCTTCCTGGAAAGGGGATCAAAGGGGATCCCGCCATCTTCGAACGCGAGGGTGAGGCGGTCCTCCTGATCCAGCCCGCATGTGACCTGAGCGTACCCGGAATTGTCCGAATACGCGTAATGAAAGATGTTCACCAGTATCTCCTCTGCGGCCAGCTCGATCCGGGCGATCTTTTCCGGGGTGAATCCCTGCTCCCGGGCACACCGTTTTATGGGATTGAGAAAGGCCGGCAGGTTTTCGAGATCTGCCGGCAGGTTTGCCTGCGAAAGGAGCTTCACCGATTTATACGTTTTCAAGCGCGGATTCCTCTGTGTCAAATATCTTGAAAAGTGATGAAAACCCTGATATTTTGAATACTTCCATAATATTTCCCTGGGGAGCGGCCAACAGGATATCCATATGTTTCTTTCTCAGCATCTTTCCCGCACCCAGAATTTCCCGAAGCCCTGCGCTGGTCATATAATAGAGCTCGGTCATGTTGACGATCAGGGTATTCTCATTCTTGTCAATCTGCTCTTTGAGATACTTCCCAAATTCCGGTGCAGTAAGGGTGTCAACCTTTCCCTTCACCTCGACAACCGTTGCCTTGGTTTCATTCCTTACATTGAGTTCCATTTGCGTTCCCTCCTGTCACTGAAGCATCATGCGTTCAGTTTCCCTCTTTCGTAAGTATTCGGTAAAACCCGTCGACTTCACCCCCACGCTCGGCTCGGATTGACAAATCCGAACCCCCGTCCCGCCGGATTTGGCAATCCGGCGGGAGCAAGGACGGGGTTTACCGAATATTCACCCTCTTTCTGTTGTCCGAGCAAGCCGCATCTTTCTTGTACTCATGGGCATTGATGTCAAACTGCTCATAAATCGCCCTTAATTTCTCTTTTTCAGCTTTGAAGCACGTCATTTGGATGTCCTGTTTCGAGGTTGCGATCTCCTGTTCTCCGGCTCCAGATGGCCAAGTTTTCCGGATCCATCAGCCAGAGATGGGCGGCCAGCCGAGCCAATCCCCAGAGGACCAGGACAGGGATGATGACCGTCTGAAGCAGAAACACGATAATCAGGCGGGTGATATGTTTGGCATAGTCAGACAGTTTGTCCTTCAAGAATAAGAGCTTGGCTTTGATGCCGACGATATCCGCTGTGTTTTTGTACAGTTTTTTCAAGGTGTCCAAATACCCCCGGGTACCTGTGTTGGTTTCACCCTCATCCGCTTCCCGGACCAAGGTGATATCCTTGATCTCACGGCTGGCTTTTTCCAGAGATTCGACCGATTCGGCATATGTTTTTTTCAGAAAAAGATCATAGATTTTCTCACTCACGATGGCCACCGAGGGGATGCAGAATCGGATCACGATGGAGACGAGTATCAGTTTGCAACCCCAAGCCACCAGATTCACCTTGGCGACATCGGCTGTCCAGATGCCGACGAATATGAGGAGTATGGAAAAGGAGAGCAACACCTTGAAGCCAAGCCAAGCGGCGATCTCCATCAGGAGCTTCTGAATGCCGAGAGAGGCCGCGCTCACCAGCATGACCCAGGAAAATCGCTCCATCAGATCATTGACAGGGTCCAATATCTCTCCTAGGGCCAGTTGAACCCCCACCCCGGCCGGAGAGACAGCGACCGATGTCCCCTGGATTACAGAAATGAGGCCGTTAATCCCTCTGACAATGGCAAAGGCATACATGGAGCGCTTCATGGTTTTGGTGAAATAGGTGCTTCCCCTCTCATCCAATCCGCCGATGAATGGTTTTCGGAACAGATTGTCAATCACAGACATGTATGAGAGTATCCCTATGCCAATGACCACCAGACTGATCAGGAGTTTCTTGTGAAAAGGGTTCATCTGCATGGTGTCCTTATATAGAGTTCCTGTGTACAGGACAAAAAAATGATTGGGAAAAGAAACCCGGCTTTTTCTTGCAGTTGGGAGGTCCGCCCTTTTGGGAAAAAGCCGGGTTTCTCGCCCATTCCCAATTTTTTGTCCTGTACACAGA
>JAOZRQ010000855.1 GCA_029940115.1 Desulfobacterales bacterium | reverse complement strand
CCGCCAGAAAAAGCCGGGTTTCCTTCCCCATTCACTTTTTTTGTCCTGTACACAGTGTAAACTGATAAAAGTAAGGATGCCTTTCGCCGTAACCCAAAGCCCAGAACGACAACGGACGACTTGCATGGAGGATAAATTATGAAGACCATCGGTCTTATCGGTGGCATGAGTTGGGAGTCATCTCTCCAGTATTACCGCGTGATCAATGAAACGGTCAAAGAGAAGCTTGGCGGACTTCATTCTGGAAAGATTCTGATGTATTCTGTGGATTTTGATGAGATTGCCTATCTCATGCAGGAGGACAGATGGAAGGAGATCGCCCAGGCGATGATCATCGCGGCCCGGAAACTGGAGGACAGCGGCGCTGATTTTCTCCTCCTCTGCACAAACACGATCCATAAAGTGGCCGAAGATGTCAGCAAAGCCATCGACATCCCCCTGTTGCACATCGCGGATGCCACTGCTGAGAAGACAAAAGAGAGAGGAATGAGGAAAATCGGCCTGTTGGGAACCCGCGTCACAATGGAGGAAGCCTTTTACAAGAGCAGGTTGACTGACAAACACGGATTGGAGGTACTGATTCCCGAATTTGGGGACCGGGAAATCGTGGATCAGGTGATCTTCAAGGAATTATGCCTCGGTGAAATCAAATCCGCCTCAAAGAAGCAGTATCTTCAGATCATGGATCGTCTGATGGAGAACGGGGCCGAGGGGATCATTCTGGGATGCACAGAGATTGGCCTCCTTGTGAGCCAAGAGGAGACCCAGGTTCCCCTGTTTGACACCACTGAGATCCATGCCATTGCAGCCGTTGACCATGCGTTAGGCGCATAAAACCGGACAAAGAAACCCGGTTTCCCCATCGCTGGTTCGGCATCTTTTCAGTTTGTAGTTCCGCCTTCAGGCGGTCTCGCACCGCCTGAAGGCGGAACTGCAAACTGAACACAGGTTGAAAGCTTTCCAGGATATTGGATCTCACAGAGGCGCAAGGGGCGGTTACAGGAAAATTTATGGCCAAGTACTTGAAACCAAGTTTCTTCGTCCCTTAGCCCTTAGCCCTTAACCCTTAACCCTTAGCCCTACAATGAAATCATCCAAATACAGCCTTCAGCGAACCATGATCGTTTACTTTCTGCTGATCGGTTTCGCGTCCTTGCTGGTGGGTATCGAATTTATTATTGATACGCATGGGAAAGAATTGGAGGAGGAACTCCATTCCAATTTTGAAAAGTACGCAAAGAGCGAGTTGGGGCATGATACGCTCTTTGTTCCCCTCGACAGGCTGAGAAGCAAGGCCATCCTTATGATCGCCATCATCCTGTTCGTGATGATCATCGTGCTGACCATGTTCATCAAAAACATCACGGGCCCCTTGCAACACATGATCGAAGTTTCCAAGGAGATATCGAGAGGGGACCTCAGCCATACCGTAAGGATTCATTCCAACAATGAGCTCGCAGAGCTTGGCAATGTCATCAACGAAATGTCGAGCAATTTGCAGGAGATCATTCTGCTCTCCAGCAACCTGTGCGAATCAGGTGATGCGTTTGTCTCCCAGACCATTGACATCCTGAATGAGAAAGAGCAGTTGAGCCGTGAAGATATCCATGACCTCAGGGAGGAGACCGCGCATTTGAAAGCAGAGATGGACATGCTGAGTGAGGTGATCGAATATTTCAACTTTTACACATTGGAGAAGTGACTGATTATATCTGTGGACAAAAAAAGAGAAACCCGGCTTTTTTCTTGCAGTTTGGGAGGCGCATTCACAAGTTGGGGGATCGTTCTTTCATTGTCCCGCAGGGACTTGTGAAGGTGGCCCGGCAATTCGTTCGACTGAAGCATTGCCGGGGTCGGACAACCATGATTTTTGCTCAGTCCCGTGGGGACGGC
>JAOZRQ010000373.1 GCA_029940115.1 Desulfobacterales bacterium | reverse complement strand
GCAACAATCTCATAGATGTCAAATCATTGCGGATTGTCACCGAAGACGGCTTGGAACAATGGTTGCCAGTCAAAAAAGAGCCGTTTCCGCTACCTTTGGCAGAAGTGCAGGCAATATTTCAAATCTTCCGCGTACCGATGCCGGAATTTGCCAAAGACATCTGCACGTTTGAGGAATTTGTGGAGTTGACAAAGAGAGACGAACAGATTATATGTGTCACAGTGAATAAGGATCGCCGTTTATATCATGTGGATGGTTGCCTTGTCGAGGTGGCCGACCTGAAACTTGAATACAAGGCGATCACGACCGTTGCCATTGAATTGGAGGATCCGGATAAAGTGCGAGCAACAAAAACCATGTTTGGATTTGACAGGATTGAAAACATCAATTATGTTACCGCAATCAAGCGGATGTGTGAACAGAAGCCATGATAATCTGATCCATCCATCTGGGATGCCGAATTTCTGGCATATGCCAAGCTTCCCGGGTGCTTGTCCAGAAACCACCACCAGAAAGATGCAACTTCTCTTGATTCTTGATTCTTATGGACCTTTTAAAAATTCTGACAAAAAAATCCCCAAGCGAGGCGATGATCATATTTTCGACATGTGCCATCGCAGGACTTTCCGAGGCGATCTGTGTCATCCTCATCCTCGACGCGGTCCACTCGGAGCCGTTTGCCCTGAGATACCTGACGATGCTGCCATTTGCCGGAATCTCATTTGTCTTCTCCGCGTATGTATATAACAAGCGGGCATCCGTCTTGGCGGAAAAAACGATGGAGAAGATGACGGTGGACCTCTGCAACCGGATCCGCCTGTCCAAACTCCCGAATATCGAAAAGATCGGGAAATCGGATGTTTACACCCACTTGTGGGATGCCCGCATGGTCACGAATGCCATCATGAAAAGTCTGTTTCTGATCCACCGGGGCGTTGCCATACTTGCAATCTGGATCTACATATGGGGGACACATCCCTTTTGGGGGATGGTCGTTGCGATATACGGACTTTTTTATCTGCTGGTTTATGAACAGTTTCAATCTCTCCTGAAATCGGCGGTTGATGTGGAAAACCGGATCATCAAAGCCCTGTTCGCCGCGTTTGATCATATTTTGCACGGTTTCAAGGAGATCAGGCTGAACCGGCGGAAAAGCGATGACCTGTCAGACAATCATATCCTCCCCCTCATCGAGAAGACCGAAACGGTCAGGGTGCAGAGTGGAAGATATGTGGCTGAACTATTTCGTTTCCACGAACTCAGCATATTGGTGCTCGCCTGCATCAGTGCCCTGACCCTTTCCACTTACTTCAAAAGCGCGCTGACCGTCACGATGCTGTTTTTTTATATGCGGGAGCCGTTGAGTCTCATTGTTTTGGGGATTCCGGAAATCATTGATGGAAAGGCGGCCATGGCCCGATTACACCAATTGACTGAACAGCTGGGGAAACCCAAACCGGTCGTGCCTGTTTCTCACGGAGAGCCGATCAGAGATTTCCGGACCATCATGCTGGAAAAAATCGGGTTTGCATACGAGGGGGAAGAGGGGTTTGCCTTGGGCCCCCTTGATCTACGCATTCAGGCAGGTGAAATCCTGTTCATTGTCGGGGGAAACGGCAGCGGCAAATCGACTTTGATGAAGCTGATGTGCGGTCTGTATGTCCCCTCTTCCGGACGGATCACCGTTGACCACGTCCCTGTGAACATGGAGGACCATCGCCATCTCTTTTCAACGGTCTTCACCGATTTCCACCTTTTCGATTCGCTCTACGGCATCGAACATGACCGCAGGCACTCCGTGGACGACCTTCTGGATCAGTTTGAACTCTCCGGAAAAACCCGCTTTTCAGACGGAAGATTTACCAAACTGGACCTCTCCACCGGTCAGAAAAAGCGCCTGGCGTTCATTGTCGCCATGCTTGAAGACCGACCCATTTACATTTTCGACGAATGGGCCGCGGATCAGGACCCGCAGTTCCGCAGACATTTTTATGTCAACCTGTTGCCCTCTCTCAAGGCTCGCGGAAAGACCATCATTGCGGTGACACATGATGACAACTATTTTCACATTGCTGATCGGGTCGTCAAACTGGAATATGGAAAAATAGGCCGGCTCGCTGATTCGCATCCATGACAATTTTCAATCTTCAATTCTGAGTACAGGACAAAAAACAGCCTGTCATTCCGGGCGGTGCTGAAAAAGGAACTTTTTCAGCACCGACCCGGAATCCACTGGCAGCTGAGGACTTGTGGCTTCCCAGACGACTCTGAGCAGAATTCTCACTTCTTGTCCTGTACACAGTCTTCTATTTTCAATTACAAGAAATGAACTTTTTCTGCCATGCAAACCAAAAACGATGCAAAACAGGTCTCAAATCCAAAACGCCCTCAGCCGGTGCTCCTGATACCGCTGAGACGATGTGGCAGCCATGCGCTCCGCCTGCGACTGAACTTCAGTCCAGAGTTCTACAGCCCCTATCCGCTTCACATTGCGGACTTCATGCCGCTTGTCGGAAATGACGGAATTCGGGAATGACGGACGGGACTCGCGGGGAGCCACGCTTGGGAATGGGTGGCAAATGGATTCCTGCCTTCGCAGGAATGACGGAATTCGGGGATGACGGAATTCGGGGATGACGGAATTCGGGGATGACAGGACTCGCGGGAATGACGGGACTCGCGGGGAGCCACGCTTGGGAATGGGCGGCAAATGGATTCCTGCCTTCGCAGGAATGACGGAACTCGCAGGAATGACGGAACTCGCAGGGATCCACGCTTGGGATCAGCGAAAAATGGATTCCTGCTTTCGCAGGAATGACAAAACTCGCAGGAATGACGGAACTCGCAGGGATCCACGCTTGGGGATCAGCGGAAAATGGATTCCTGCTTTCGCAGGAATGACAGAACTCGCAGGAATGACAGTAATGGATAATTTGAATGGATTAAAAGAAGTGCCGAGTTTCAAAAAGAGAGCGTACTCATGGTCCAGCCATCCGATGCTCAAAAAGGCTGTTGTGAACGGTTTGTGGGAGGTCTTGTCCCATATATTCATCGTGATGACAGCGCTTCATGTGGCGGAGATTTCCCTAGGCCAGCCGGTTGGCCAGTATTTTTTGCTGTTGTTGCTTGCGATTGTCATGGATGCTGTCGCCTACAAAAGATACAACAGATATCTGGTTCGGTATGTTGAAGGATATGTTTCAAAAATCCGATCAGGCGTCATCGAGAAAGTCCGCAATACCAGTCTGAAGGCGTTTGAGGAGATCGGATCTGAGAAAATTTACACCGTGCTGACATATGACATGGGCGAGATATCGTCCCTTTCCCGAACCATTGCCAATACGATCCGACTGGCTGTCCGGGCTTTTCTGCTCTTTCTCTGGCTGATCACTCTGTCATGGGTGACATGCGTCATAGCGATGATATTCTTTGGAATCATGGGAATTTTTTATGTGTATGTCCAACTTCGGGTCAGCGCGGCAACTGAGCAGGTGAGAGAGAGGGAAAAACGGTTGTTTGATGCGGTGAGCGATCTGCTGAACGGGTTCAAGGAGCTGCAACTTCACCACAGAAAAAGCGAGGATTTCTTCAACAACGGTCTCAGACCTCATGCCGCGGAACTGACCCGTCTGAAGACCCAAAGCCATCTCTACTTTGTTTACTCTTTCATCCTTTGCTACGTTTTATGGATCGGGATATTGAGCGCCATGGTATTGATCATTCCCGAAATGACCCCCTCCTTCTCAAAAACGCTGATAACATCCGTGGGGATCATCATTATGATGCCCAGATTTCTTTTGACAAATGAAGTTCCTCGGATCATCATGGCACATCTTTCCATGCGCCGCCTGTTGGAATTCGAGAATGTCCTGCAACGCTTGAGCTCGGAACCTGCGGGAGAGGCTGAGGAAGTCGGATTCAACGAGATCAGATATGAAAATGTCATGTTTCGCTACGGAGAAGCGGATCGTCCGTTTTCCGTGGGCCCGATCAGCATCCGCATCCAAGCCGGGGAAATCGTGTTTGTCACTGGTGGAAACGGTTCCGGAAAGACCACCCTGCTGAAGCTGATGACAGGATTGTACCCGGTTGGGGGGGGACATGTTTACCTGAACGGCGGGGAAATCCGAATGGAGGAGTACCGCTGGCTCTTCTCCCCCATTTTCACCGACTTCCATCTGTTCGACCGTCTGTACGGCATTGAATCGGTTGACGAAACTCAGGTGGATGAACTGCTTGACATGTTTCAGTTGGATAAAAAGGTCCGATTTGAGGACGAGGTGTTCAACACGCATGATCTCTCCACCGGCCAGAAGAAACGGCTCGCGATGATCATGGCCATGCTGGAGGACAAACCGGTCTATGTTCTCGACGAGTGGGCTGCGGATCAGGACCCGCAGTTCCGCCGATACTTCTACGAGACCCTCCTCCCCGCGTTCAAGGCTCAAGGCAAGACCGTGATCGCCATCACCCATGACGACCGCTATTTTCACGTCGCGGACCGGATCATCAAAATGGAGTATGGGCAGATTGCGGAGAGTTGAAGAAACACCCGGTTTCTTTGCCAGAGCTTTCAACATAATGCCCCAGTTTGTAGTTCCGCCTTTAGGCGGTCTCACACCGCCTAAAGGCGGAACTACGAACTGCGTCTTGGGAATCTTTTCCCCATTTCCCATGCCGCGCCCGTACACTGCCCGTGCCCGGTATTGGGGACGGCACGGGCAGAGGGCAGATGTTTTCAAACACCTTCTAAGTTTACACATAGGCCAAAGGATAAATCCGATGGCATTTTCAATAATGAACAAAACCGCACTAATTAATGGTGCAAGACATATGAATTGATACCGTTTTTTCAATATCAGCCACCAAATGGCAAATGACTTGACTCCTTTGGAGGATTCATATGTTATCATTGCTTTTGAAGTGCTGTCAATGATCTGTGATGATAAGTGATGACTCAAAAATAAATTCACATATTGAAGAATGGCGACATGAATGTGATATGAACTGATGGCTGTGCATTTCATGTTTATATGTGTGAAAATAAGGAGACAGCCCCCTGACATTCATAATTTGCAAGTGGTATGATTCCCCCAATTTTTCCAATGAGGGGGGGAACTGTACCAGGCGAGTGCCCGAGCCGTGTTCTGCTGGTTCATGTGGAGCAGACTTGCGGCCCGGTCCCGGTCACCCTGCGCCAGATCAACCGGCTGCGTGCGGAATGGGATATGAGCCGGGATAAGGGACGCCCCCGGGATTCGGAGGCTGTCAGCGACTCCGGATGCGGGGAACTGATTCGGGTGATCCCCAGTCTCGGGTTTGCGGGGGTTCACATATTCGCGGACTGGGCAGGGCAGCAGGATATCTTCTCCGGGGTGGTGACACTGCTGCCACAGGCGGTCGGGGTCTGGCAGACGGATCATCCGGATGATTCCTCTCCTCTGCTGTGTCACAGACAGGAAACCCTCATGCCGCGCTTCAAAGCCCTTTTTTACGCGCCGCTGCTCGGAATCGGAAAGCTGACCGAATTTGATGTGAGGGAGCATCCTCTGGAGACTCTGATCGGCAGGGGATATCAGAGCTCGACGCTGAATCAAGCTGGAGCGTATCGATGCGGGAGAGGTGCTGATGCCCGCTCTGATCCCGGAGGACAGCGGAAACCTGTGCCATGTTGACGGCCATATGACTGCGTTTTGGACGACCGTGTCGATGCATAAGGGAAAGATCACCATGCTCGGACGGATCATGGCGGGCTCCCAGGCAGTCGTCGCACATGACGAGGACGGTCATGCGATCTGTGCGGAGTATCATCCGCCTGACATCCGGCTGACCCGGATCATCACGGATTACTGTGAGCATGTCGTATCCGCGACCGGGACCGGGGTGTTTGCAATTGACAGAGAAATAAACTCCGTATCCGCCGCATCCGCTTTCGAGGAGAGAGGATGGGGACTGCTTTCGATGCCGGACGGGAATCAGTGCAAGGATCTGTCAGGCTGGGAGAGTCAGCCTGGGAAGGAGCTTGAAGACGGAACTAGGGTATACAGCGGTCAGTGGAAGGATGAGAAGAAGGGAGAGGAGGATCCGAGACATTTCGTCATGGTGGAGAGGGAGGACGGGTTGCTGGTTTACTGGGGCACTTCCAAAGTGAAGGAGATTCTGGAACTTGGGAAGTGGCCGGAAGTTTATTCCCGGCGGGCCGAAATTCAGGAGAACAGTTTCAGGCGGATGATCGAACACGGCGCTCTGAATGTGAATTGCGGGACGAAAAAGATGACCGGACCGGACCGGCATCAGGAGCGTGCGAAGAACAAGACGGAAGAGAAACTGGCTGCGACCCGTGAGAGAAAGGAAAAAAAGGAACAGCAGGCCGGGGAGCAGGAGAGGAAAGTCGCAGAATCAGAGGCGAGAGGTCACGGCAGGCGACTTGAACAACGTCAGGGACGTTTGGCGGAGATTCGGAAGGATTTGGAGAAAACAGAAAAGAGGGAGGAGGATCTCAGAGAACAATTGGAAGCATCAGGCCCCCCCGGACAGCGGGCAGATCGGGATTTTCGGAAGCAGCGAATCATAACATTCCGAACCCTGCTGCTGGAAAATGCCCTCATCGCCTTCCTCGTCGCCCTGACGGGAAATTTGGACATGAAGATGAGTCTGGGAACGCTCATATCGCTATTTTTCAAGCGCGGCGGCACTTACATCGAGACATGCTCCGACATCGTTTACCGAATCAGTGCGACAGGACTGTCCTTCTCTTACAGAGAGATACTGAAAAAGGTGACAGAAGGACTTGACGCAATGAATCTGAATCGTCGGGGAAAACCGATTCGGATACAATTGAAAGAATCGCCGACCTGACGATTCTGTTCCTCGGCTTAATGTCCATTTTCTCGAAAGGCTGTCGAGAGCCCGTCACCAACTCACCAACTCACCAACTCACCAACTCACCAACTCACCAACTCACCAA
>JAOZRQ010000854.1 GCA_029940115.1 Desulfobacterales bacterium | reverse complement strand
CGGAACTACAAACTCCTCAACTTGAAAAAGTGTAAACCCATGAATGAAGGATGCCCATTTTTGACCCGGAATCTACCGCCTCCCGAAAGGCATTATGATCAGCACCATAAGTGTAAACTTAGGGATTCCCAAAACTCCTGCTCTTAATCGAACGGCTCATTCATCCTGCAATTCTGTATTCATCACCTCCATTTGCAATTTTGTCACTGACGTTTTCTGATCACATATATAGACACTCAGACAGAGATTTTCTTTCATCTGATGATCAAATTCTGTGTACAGGACAAAAAAAGAGAAACCCGGCTTTTTTCTTGCAGTTGGGGAGTCGGCCCATTTGGGAAAAAGCCGGGTTTGTCGCCCACTCCAACTTTTTGCCCTGTACACAGGATCAAATTATTTATCCAACCTTACAGCAAGCAGATGATTGGACAACTCGTTGACTGACATAAAAAAGTTTGTAGTCCCGCCTCTCGGCGGTGTGGCACCGCCGAGAGGCGGAACTGCAAACTTCTCAATTCATCTGAAAGTGCAAACTATTTTTCAGGTGAAATGAAGGATGCCACTTCAGACGGCCAGTCTCCCGATGAAGGTGCCGGATATGTTCAATTCCCTGAAGACTTCGGACACAAATTTTCCACTCGGTTTTGGATCGAATTCAGGTAATGTCTCATGGTTTGGTTCAGATTTTCTGCGACTCATGCAAACCTCCGAATTTACTCAGCACCGAGCAAATTGAACACCCCCACACACAAAAAGACCACATTCGCGGTCCATGCGGCGATGACTGGCGGGAGCATCTCCCCGTATCCGAGGGACATGCAGAAGCTGTAAAAGACCCAGTAGAGGAACGCGATGCCGATGCCGTAGGCGATGCCCGTGGGCAGCCCCTCCTTCATCTTTCCCTTGAATGCGATGCCCGCCCCCACAATGCAGAAGATGAGGCAGACAAAGGGGAACGCCACTTTTGCATAAAGATCCACCCGGTAGGGGGTGGCGTCATACCCCTCATCTTCCACCTTCCTTATATATAGGAGAAGCTCCTTGAAACTCATCTCTTCTGATTTCTTGATGACGGTCTCCAGATTCTCTGGCAACAGTCCGATCTGTCCGGTCCGCTCCAGCTCGCAACGCACCTTGTAATGGCCACTCTCCTTGTCCAGCTGCTGGTCAACAAGTTCATGTAGCACCCATTTTACTTGGCTTGGTCCGAGCTGGGAAGGAATGAACGTCCCCTTTTTCGCGTCGATCCGCCTCACCAAGTTGAAATCCTCATCAAAGTGGTAAAAGGTCAGGCCGTAAACTGCCTTCTCTGTCTTGTCGTAATATCTGATGTGGGTGATCTGGCGGGTGTCCTTGAGCCAGATGTTCTTCTCCTTTGAGATGACCGCGGACCGGTTTCTCACCTCCCGCAACCATATCTGGTTCGCCTTTCCCACCGTGATGGGGACAATCACCTCGGAGAAAAAGAAGAGGAAGATGCTGAACGCGAGTCCGATGGAGATGACCGGCTTCAACAGTTGCCAGAGACTGACACCACTGCTTTTCAACGCGATGATCTCGTTGTTCCGGGTCATCAGGCCGAAGACCACCAACACGGCCAGCAAGACACAGACTGGCATGATCTGGGCGATGATGAAGGGGGCCTTGAACAGGAAAAAAAGGAGGGCCTTGGAAAGAGGAAGCCCCGCCTCCATGAAATCGTCAATTTTTTCAAAGAAATCCACCGCGACATAGATGCCGACCACAGCGGCCAGCACAATGCCGACATATTTGGAAATTTCTTGGGTCAGATATGTGGAGATGATTGACATGGGTTTGATGCCTTGATGCTTGATGCTTGATGCCTTGATGCTTGCCTTGATGCCTTGATGCTTGATGCCTTGATGCCTTGATGC
>JAOZRQ010000853.1 GCA_029940115.1 Desulfobacterales bacterium | reverse complement strand
ACTCATTGCCTTTCAGCCTCAATGACTGAGCAGCCCTTCTTGCGTCTCATTCCCCCTGATATCAGGGAAAACCTGGAATGTCAAAAAAATGTCGCCTTCCGGAAGGAAGGTTGTTGTCACCCGTCATCCCTCATGGTGCAGGCATCCTCGTCGGGCGACATCTTTTCGATCAGCCACGAGCTGCAAATGGGAGTGTCCGCCTTCGGGGGCATTGACATGCGAATCATGCCGGTGCCCGCATTGGCGGGCCGGAGCCGCAATGGGAGAACACTTTGTGGCCCCCCCGACAGTTGCCGACATTCAGCATGGAGCCTTTGGCACAATCATACTCGGCCGACCTCGCACACCAAACAGGCAGGTCGTTTGCGTCAAGCCGTGTGGGCGGCAGTCAGCGGGGCCCATTCGCGACTGCCTCGCAACCGCCGAGGAACATCAGATGTCCGGACTTCACGGGCGCGACATGACGTGGCACTCCCAAGCCGTGTCATGGTCAATTGTGGGAGATCCTGTGCCTGTGTTGCGGACGAGGAGAGTCATCCGCGGTTCACAATTCTCAGCCCGCATCAGAGACCACAAAAACCAGACGGTTCTACAAACACCCAGAGCCAGAGCCCTCACGTGAGATACACAATCATGGCACCGCTTTTGAGTTTGCCATGGTTTTCCCATTTAAATGTCAGAACGATCTCATCTTTTTTCATATGCGAGAGCTTTTTCTCGATGATGTCGGGCAGTACTGCCTTCCCTTCGGAATGCAATCCTTTTCCCACAATGATACGCAATGTCCGAGCCCCTTTCCAATGTGCGCTTTGTATGAAATATTCCGCTCTCAACTCTGCCTCTCTGGCCGTGCATCCGTGCAAGTCTATTTCATCTTGCGGCTTGGGATATGCCTTTATGAGTTCACTTGTCGGCAGTCTCCTTTCCTGAAAGGCGCTGTTCCTTTTTTCCTGCAACAGAGAGTGAAAGTTGCTCTTCCCCATGTCTTTTTCAAGCATCTCTGCGAAATTCTCCTCAGGTTCTGGTTGAGGCTTTTCAGAAGAATTCGCTTGGGGTTCCGGTTCAACCTTTTTGCCTATGAACAACTCAGAGAGATCATCATTCTCTGCCAGCAAGGGGATTCCGTGTTTGTCGGTTTTCTGTGGCGCCCATTTTTCAGCTTCCCACTTCTGAGCCTCAGCTTTTTTTCTGGCCCGCCTTGACTTGCGTAAGGCGTGTTTTTCCTCCCAAGTCTTTGGGACAACTTCTTTTAATGGTTCTTTGTCAGTATCCGCTTGAAGATCAATCTTCCCCGGGGGCAATTCTTCAATTACAGGAGGATGCTTTTTATGGAAAAGTTTGCGGAAAAAATTTTTAAGCCTCTGAAACATTTGAAATCTCTCTCATCCAAGAAAATCAATCAATCTCAGTCGATCTGAAAGGATAAAGAAACCCGGTTTCTGACGCCGTGCCGCGTCATTCCAACCCGACCACTCAGTCCTTAAAAGCGAAACCATTCTGACGCCGTGCCGCGTCATTCCAACCCGACCACTCAGTCCTTAAAAGCGAAACCATTCCCGCTGGATTTGTCAACCCAGCGGGAGCGTGGTGCGTGGAAGGGAAAATTTCAGATCCGTCGATCACCGTTGAAAGTTCAAAAAGGTTCATTTCGCCCTCAGGCGACATCTGACAGAATGCCGGATTCTCAAAAAAAGAACGATCCACTTGGCAGGAATCGGAGGTTGTTCGGTCACAGATACTTAGGACGATGAACTTGACAGGATGCCAACCGTCAGGTAATTCATTAATAGCCGTTAATCACAAAATACTCAACAAAAAGTTTAGGACCTGTGACCAAACAACATCCCGCCGCGCCTGGTTCGGATTGGCAAATCCGAAACGCCTGCCGGCACAGACGAAATGAAGAAAGTTT
>JAOZRQ010000372.1 GCA_029940115.1 Desulfobacterales bacterium | reverse complement strand
TGGGCAACAATCAAACCTGAACCCCACAGAAACCAACTCACCAACTCACAAACTCTTTAACTGATTTACATGGGAGAAAGCAGGATGTCCGATAAATTGTTCGGGAATTTCACAGAAATGAATGACAATGAGGAGCACATGCTCATAAAGTTCAGAGCCGCGACATTGAATATGGATGAATTATGGGAAAGCGGGTCTCTCTCCGCGTCCTTCTTGTCAAGGTTCTGGGGAACATTTTTCCCCTCACATGACAAGACGTCGAAACGCGTGAAGGCAGAAATGAAGGACGCTGTCCGTTTCATTGCCGGAGAGCTGATAGGAAACGCCGTGAAATTCACTTATGAACCGCATTTTCTGATAAAAATCACGTTATGCATGTCTGACAACGAGTTGCATTTTTATGTGACCAACAGCATCAGTCCCGAAGATGACAAAGAATATCAGACGTTTGTGGAGAAGATCGTCACCGAGGATCCGGATGAATTGTATCTTGAGCAGATGGAGAAAAATGCCTTGGAGGAGAACGAGGAATCCCGCATGGGTTTCCTGACGATGATTCTTGACTACGGAGCAGTGCCGACATGGAAGTTTGAAAAGGATGAAGATTCTGGAGTTCGGACAGTAACTACAATGGTCCGCCTGCCTGTGGTGAGAAATCTGCGATCAGAAACTTGAAAGGAATGAACGCAGACAAATGCGCCCTCCCCCAACTTATAAATACGCCCACAAATGGACAACGGACGACATACATGGAAGCGCCATCGCCGACATCTGCACGAATGAGAATTCGGGTATGGACATGGGCGCGGGCATGGGCATGTTACGGAGGAGATGAGTGAAGATGGAAGTGACGGGTGAAAAATATAACGTCAGCTATGACGCAATAACAGCGACAATCATATGTGAGGGGATCATGGACCTGAGGGGAAAGGAGGGGTATCATTCGGTTTCAAAACTCTTTGAGGACGCGATTGCCAAGGAACCGGAGACCGTTACGCTGGATATCAGAAAACTCGAATTTCTCAACAGTTCAGGCATCACAACACTGGGCGCGGGCCTGGTCATCAAGTTGCGGAACAAAGGTGCCAGCGGCCTTGTCATTCATTGTTCCCGAAAATATACATGGCAGGAGAGGTCAATGAAGGGACTGAAAAGGCTCATGCCTGCGTTGGAAATGAAATTTGATTAAGGATCAGGATCGTGTTTTTTTTAACTGGTGCATTTGATTTCAAGCTCTCGGCGGTTCCGCACCGCCGAGAGGCGGAACTACAAACTTCTTGCGAGAGCGGGGAGTGCAAAAGCGAGGCTTTTGCACTCGTTCAAATTCAGAACCCCTGTGTAAGGGAACTGGTTCTGCGTGGGTCGGACGATCCATAGAACACGCCCGCTTTGAACATGACACTCTGTGTGCTGCCCATGGCGTTTTTCACCACAACATCATGCCCTTTCTGACGCAACAGGTGGATGGTGTCCTGATTCAGCCCCTTTTCGATGCGGAGCTCATCCGGGAGCCACTGATGGTGGATCCGTCTGGCGCTGGTGGCTTCGGCGATGTTCATGCCGTGATCAATCACGTTCATGATGACCTGAAGGGTCGTGGTGATGATCCGGCTTCCCCCCGGGCTGCCGGTGGCGAGGAACGGCTTCCCGCCTTTCATTACGATGGTGGGAGACATGGAGCTGAGCATTCGCTTCTCCGGCTCAATCGCGTTGAATTCGCCGCCGATGAGGCCATAAGCATTTGGCACACCCGGTTTTGCCGAAAAATCGTCCATCTCATTGTTCAGCAGAATGCCGGTCTTGGCCGCGGTCAGCTTGGTCCCGTAGCTGAAATTCAGGGTATAGGTGTTGGAGGCCACGTTCCCCTGTTTGTCCATGATCGAAAAATGGGTGGTCTCATTGCTTTCGTATTTCCCCGGTTCTCCGGGCAGAACGCGCCTGCTCGGAGTGGCTTTGTAAAGATCCATTTTGGGACGAAGCGCGCCCGCATACGCCTTGGAGATCAGACCCGGGACCGGAACCGCCACAAAGTCCGAATCTCCGAGATGTTTGGAACGATCCGCAAACGCGAGTCTCATCGCTTCGGCCATCAGGTGGAGGGTATCCGCGGTGTTGTGTCCGAGATACGAGATGGGGAACGGCTCCAGCAGATTCAGTATCTGCACGATATGCACCCCGCCGGAGCTGGGAGGCGGCATGGAATAGATGTCATACCCGCGATAGGTGCCGTGGATCGGCTTGCGGATGACCGGCTGATACGCGGCCAGATCCTCTTTTGTGATCAGACCGCCGTTGGCTTTCATGTCCGCGACGATCCGATCAGCGATTTCACCCTTGTAGAACGCGTCCCGACCCTGTTTGGCGATCTGCTTCAGACTCCAGGCCAAGTCCCTCTGGATCAGCAACTCACCCACGTCGTAAGGCTTCCCGCCCGCTTTGAAGAAGATGTCCATCGTGGCCGTGGATGCCTCCATTCGCTTCTTGGCCGCGACAAGGGAGTCCCTCAGGTCCACATCCATCGGAATGCCTTTCTCCGCAAATTCGATGGCAGGCTTCAATGCGCGGGTCAAGGGGATGGTTCCGTATTTCTCAAGCACCATGGTCAGACCGGCCACCGTGCCCGGAACACCGACCGCAAGATAGCTGTACCTCGATTTTTCCGGATCCGCGTTCCCGTCTTTGTTTAGATACATGTCCCGGGTGGCCTTCTTGGGCGCCTTTTCCCGATAGTCCACCGCAATGGTTTCGCCCGTCTTTGCCTGATGGATCAGCATGAAACCGCCGCCGCCAATGTTTCCGGCCCGGGGAAGGGTGACCGCGAGGGTGAAGCCGATGGTCACCGCAGCGTCCACTGCGTTTCCGCCCTCCTTCAGCACCTCAAGCCCGGCCCGGGTCGCGTAATGCTGCTGGGTGGCAACCATGCCCTGGGTGGCGATGACCGGGTGAAACACATCCTTCTCGCTGATGATCGCCGTCTCTTGCGCCATGGCCGGGAAAACGATCCCGACGAGAAGCAGGCCCATCAGCCCCATTGCCTTGAACCATCTCAAGGTCTTTTCCATAACAACCTCCTTAAAATCTAATTGGCAAGGAATGGCGATTAAACAAGTTCCCTGTTCTACCCCCGCCGAATTGACAAATCCGGCGGGACGGTTCGGATTTGTCAATCCGTAGCGAGCGTGAACGGAATGTCATTTATTTAATTTTCATTCCTAACCGTTGAAATGCAACTTCATACTCCCCTAGTTTCGGAATCTTGTCAAGCAGAAAGCAGAAACCACCGCCCCTTTCAAGAAGGTATCCAGAGGGCGCATTTACAAGTTGGGGGGATCGCTTTCATTGTCCCGTGGGGACTTGTGAGAATAGCCCGGCAATTCATTGCCGGGTCGGACATGCATGATTTGTCCAGTCCCGCAGGAACGACCGAACCCATTGAAACACAATGGAATATCTCAGCCGTCCCCACGGGACTCCCCCAACTTATCAATACGCCCTATCCAGATCATTCTGACCTGCCCGGTAAAGCAGACCCCGCATCAGACTCGAAAGTTCTCGAGAGAGTGGCACATCTGCAATCTGCCGGCGTTTCACGGCCTGTCAGAGTTCATCCTTATCATCGTCGTTTTTCTCCCCGATGAGGTTCTGATGATCAATCCGATTTTCAGGAGATACGGTTCCACCACGTCCACCAGCGTGTCGGTCTCCTCCTGGAGTGTTGCGGCTATGGCTTCGATGCCCACAGGGCCGCCGTTGTAAAACTGGATGATGGTATTCAGATACTGGCGGTCCAGATGGGTCAGGCCTTTTTCGTCAACCCCCTCGAGGGAGAGGGCCGCGGCCACGATCTCTTTTGTGATGACACCGTCGGCCCGCACTTGGGCATAATCCCTGACCCGTTTCAGTAGCCGGTTGACGATCCTCGGCGTTCCCCTGGAGCGTTTGGCCAGCTCGGCCGCGCCCTTCTCGTCAATGGCCACCTGAAGCAGCTCCGCGGAGCGATGGACAATCTTCATAAGGTCCGCTTCGCTGTAAAAATCGAGGCTCCTGAATATCCCAAACCGGTCCCGCAACGGCGCGGACAAGAGGCCCACGCGAGTGGTCGCGGCCACAAGGGTGAAATGTCGCAGACGATATCGGTAGGGTCGTGCGTGAACCCCCTTGTCAAACACGAAGTCAACCGCGAAATCCTCCATCGCGGGGTAGAGAAACTCCTCCACCGCCTTGGGGATGCGATGGATCTCGTCCACAAAAAACACGTCCCCCTCCTCCAGATGCGTGAGGATGCCCACGAGATCGCCGCCTTTTTCAAGGGCGGGCCCCGATGTCAACGTGAGATTCTTCGCCATCTCACTGGCGATGATATGCGCCAGGGTCGTCTTCCCGAGGCCGGGCGGACCGTGAAAGAGGATATGATCCAAGGGTTCCTTCCGCTTCTTTGCCGCCTCAATTCCGATTTTCAACATCTCCACAGTATCACTCTGGCCCACATAGTCCGACAAGTGCCCGGGGCGAAGCGAGAGGATATCCGACTCCTCGTCAATCGGCAAAGGCACTTGGGTGACGATGCCCTGCTTGTCTGAAGAATATGTCAGGATGTCATTTGGCATGAGATATCTCTATTTGCCGCATTGAACGATCAATTTTCCCAAACGGGAGTGTCCATGACGCCGCTTCGGCGACACATGCATGGATGAAAATCTCTCGAAGGCGGACGCTCCCATCTGTAGCTCGTGGCTGATTGAAAGAATGCCGCCCGGCTTGCCGACAGGATGCCTGTACCACAAGGGTCTCACGCATGTCAACAACCATTTGCATCATGGACTGAAAAAATCAGTGGAATCCGCGTCATCCGCGACAATCAGCGGTTCAGAATGGGAAGGGAGTAGCTCTCAGCCATGGCACAATAGAGGCCCGTAGGGCCGACATGTTTGTAGCTCTCAGCCGTGACACAATAGAGGCCCGTAGGGCCGACATGTTTGTAGTAGTAGTAGTAGTCGTCGTAGTAGCTTTTTCATCCACTGGAAACCTAGAACCGAGCGACAAACGCTCAACTTCATGATTCAAAACGAATTCGTACTTCCCGAGGGAGGGCCATGCCCATCGCGACCTCCACCGTCTTCACCACTGCCAGTGGGACAGGGCATGCGGGATGACACCCGGCCCGCTCTTCAGACACAAATATCGGATTCCGTGTCAACGGCATGAAAAGCTGTTGCAACGTGATCTCCCTCAAAATTTCAGACAAACGCTGAATCTGCTTGCACTCCGATCCGGAAATCTCAAGAAACACGGTCTGCTTTTTGGCTTTCTGCGCTCTGATGGCGCACGAAAAGCCACAAATGCCAGGTTCCACACTCACACAGACATCATTCATAAGACTCCACCTCGAAACCGGATTCTTGGATCGTTTTTTGCCTGATTATAACGGATTTAGGAGAATCCCGTGCCCGTGCTCATGAACATGCCTGATTTTCATCAGCGCATGTGTCGCCGAAGACGGCGTCATGACTCCTACCTGAATTGAGCGATTCTTCTCAGCAAAACTGGCTGAGAGTCCGGTATCCGGGGCTTTGACCGTTTTACGGGTTTCACCCAATGGGTGAAAACCCGGAAATCGTCGAGGCACTGATATTGCTGGATGAGAATCATATTCAGGCCAAAGAATCGCTCAAGGGTGGTCACTCGGATATGATGGGCAAGCTCCTGATAGTCATATGAAAAATTCTCCGTGTCCTCCATGAACCATTTGGGAGAGAGAAAGGCAAAATATTGGGGATCAGGGACAAATATGTCTATGTCAAAACTAATCCTGTGCCGGAAATGATAAATCGCCAGCACTGTCCCGCCGCCCCAAGACCAGGCTTGGGCCGGTATCTTGCACAGGACGTCATGGTATGCGATCTGAAACGCCCGGATCTGCTTCTGAAACCTACTCAAAAAACCATTTGAACTTTGCATTGGGCTGACCTTTCAGGGTGTTGAGGTGGTAATGATAGATGGCCTTCGCATTGTCAAAGGGTATCTTTCTGTCTGTGATGAAATCCACAAATTCCTGCAACGTGGCCTCGGTGAAGAGGGTTCGGATGGCATAATGGCCATCCGCGTGAATGGGATCGCTGTAAAACAGGCTTTCCAGATCGGATGCCGCATAGTGTTCGTCCAAGTTGCCGATGGAGTTGTTGACCGTGGCGAGGAGCATGAGTTTCGGATCGGCTCTTCTTTCATGAGCCGGCAACGCAGGCATCTCTGTTTGGGTGACAAGCGGTTTTACCGCGTCGATTTCGGTCTGATGCGTTTTGCATGTCTGCTCCAGTTCATATGTGATCTGCATCATCATCAGCAGTTCAGGGGATATGCCGAAACATCTCCCCAGCTTCATGGCCAGCAGAGGCGTCATCTCTCCCTCCTGACGACAGATCGCGTCCAGTGTCTCCTCGTCCGCATTCAGCCCTTCCTGCAATGCGGAGCGGGTGATTCCCATCGGCTTGACAAATTTTGTCAGGACAAATTCAAACGGATGCCGGGTCATTGTGAAATCTCCTCACCAAGCTCGAAGTGAAAGCCTCGGAATCAGTTCCGAGGCTGAAAGCCCAAGCAGGCTGAAGCTGGGGTGATGAAAATGTTGCCAATGTTCTCAAAGGTTGATCCCAGTTTTGTTCCCCGCATTTTGCAAGTGTCTGATTTCTCAATCAGAAACAAGTGTCTGATTTCTCAATCAGAAAAATGAGTGGGAACAAAGACGGGATCACAATCGGCAACCATGTTTGTGACATTTTCATCAGCCCAAGCTGAAGCCAGCCAAGGCGATCAATGTGACAGTGCGCTTCAGCGTACTTGCGCTTTCAGCGTTCGACCGAGCGTTCGACGACTCGACTGAGCTCGCCGAAGTCTGAGCTCACGCCGAAGTCTCGCCGAAGTCTGAGCGTTCGACGACTCGACTGAGCTCGCCGAAGTCTGAGCGTTCGACTGAGCTCACGCCGAAGTCTCACGCCGAAGTCTCGCCGAAGTCTGAGCGTTCGACTGAGCTCACGCCGAAGTC
>JAOZRQ010000371.1:4756-7042 GCA_029940115.1 Desulfobacterales bacterium | reverse complement strand
TCCAGCATCAAACATCCAGCATCAAACATCCAGCATCAAACATCAAACATCCAGCTCAAGCCGGAGCCTTCCTGAAAAAATTGCCCAGCCCCCTGATCCATATCCCGCTCATGAACCACGCGTACGCATAAGTTCCGATGATGATATAGATGAAGGCTTTGACGATGTCCATGGAGCTGCCGTCCAGAGAGAAGGCCGGGACATAGCCGAACAGGAAGGGCCCCAGATAGAGGAACTTGGCGAACTTGAAGGACGCGAACGCGGTCTTCCACATGTTGGCCTTGGCGATGGTCGCGCCGGCAAAGGCCGCGATGCAGACTGGCGGCGTGATGTTGGAATCTTGGGAGAGCCAGTAAACGATCATGTGGGCCGCGAGCTCATTCACACCGAGATGGGTCAGCGCGGGCACGGCCACCACTGCGGTGATCAGATAGGCCGCAGTGACCGGAACCCCCATGCCGAGCACCAGCGAGGCGAGCGCGATCAGGAGGATGGTCAGGATCAGGGACCCGCCGGCCAGCTCGATCACGATATCCGCAAAGGTGAGCACCAACCCGCTGAAGGTGAGCACCCCGATGATGATGCCGATGACCCCGACTGTGGCGCCAATTTTAAGGCTGTTCTCCGTGCCGGCCCGGGCCGCGGCCACGAATTGTCTCAATTCGGTCTGGGTCTCATCCCGTGCATCCTTCCTGAGCCAGTTGACAACGAGACACGCGATCAGGCCGAAGATGATCAGATTGGTCTGAGAGAGAAAGCGGACCAGCTCCTTTGCGGTCCTCATCTCCATCACCTCCCAGCCGACAGACTTGTTTGCCAAGGCAATCAGTATCGCGCCCAACACCATGAAGAGCATGATCACCGCGAGACTCAGATCAATGCGGGTCTCCTTGTCCTTGAAGCTGACCGCGATGCAGGTGGCGATTCCGAGAATTGCGGAATAGCCCGGGGAGTAGCCGGCGAGCATGAAGATGGTGATCACGACCAGCGGCAGGGTGTATATCCACTCCTTTTTCAGGATGTCCATGGCCCCCCGCTCATGCCTTTCCCCCACAATGTTGTGCTTTTTGGCTTCATAATGGACCATGACAAAGACGCTGAAAAAATACATGAGCGCGGGAAATATGGCCACCAGCATGATCCGGGAATAGGGCAGGCCGGTCAGCTCCGCCATGATGAATCCGCCCGCGCCCATGATGGGGGGCATGAACATGCCGCCGATGGATGCGGCAGGCTCGATGCCGCCGGCAATGTGGGGCTTGAATCCGGCCTTCTTCATCATGGGGATGGTGAACATGCCAGTGGAGACGGTGTTCGCGATCGCGCTTCCTGAGATGGAACCGAAGAGGCCGCTTGCGATCACAGAGACCTTGGCGGGCCCGCCGATCTTGTGCCCCACCGCGGCCAAGGGGAAATCTATGAAGAATTTCTGAGCGCCGCATTTCTCCAGAAACGCGCCAAAAAGGACAAAGAGAAGCACATAAGTGGCCAGCACATTTGCCATGATGCCGAACACGCCGTCACTTCTGTAGAAGATGCTGGTACACAGTTGGGGAAAGGTGTCCCCTGCATGGGAGACCAGGTCCGGCATGTAGGCCCCGTAAACACCGTAAAGGAGCATCAGCGTCCCGATGATCACAAAGACAACGCCCACCACCCGCCGGGCCAGCTCAATGCCGATGACTACGCCGACGATGGCCATGCCCATGTCCAAAGGGGTCTCCGCGCCAGTCCGGTAGTTGATCGCCTCAAAATTGAACATCCAGTACCCGACGGTGACAATGGAGAGAAGGATCAGGATGTAGTCAACTACCCGCATGATCGGGGATTTGCACTGATAGGCCAGAAAGATGAGCACATAGGTGATGATGACGTAGATTCCCCGGTGATACTGGGTGGCCGCGGGCTGTATGACGGCCGAATATGAATAAAAAAGGACCAGAAAGACCGAGCAGATATCAAAAAATATCTGTTCATATTTGTTCAGTTTTTCATACACTTTTTTACCTCAGATTTTAGGGTTCAGGAATTTGGGTTGTAGGGTGGGGTTCTACCCCATCGAGACTGGTGGGATAGAACCTCATCCTACAACTTTCGGTTCAATTTTCTCTGCCATGTCTGCGAACCTCCATGATCAGGAGATCCCAATGGATTCGCCGTGACGTCACTCCCGATGCTCGGTTCCCCGACGCCGCTCGGTTCGGATTGGCAAATCCGAACCATCACTTTCACGCTCGGTTCGGATTGGCAAATCCGAACCATCACTTTCACGCTCGGTTCGGATTG
>JAOZRQ010000371.1:0-4656 GCA_029940115.1 Desulfobacterales bacterium | reverse complement strand
CTTTCACGCTCGGTTCGGATTGGCAAATCCGAACCAACCCCGCCGGATTTGGCAATCCGGCGGGGGAAAAGATTTGTCAATCCCCTTTCACGCTCGGTTCGGATTGGCAAATCCGAACCAACCCCGCCGGATTTGGCAATCCGGCGGGAGCTTGGGGAAAGGTGGGAGCTTGGGGAAATTTTAGCTCCACTGATTTCCTCAACTATTTGAGCACCCCTTTTTCCTTCCAGAACTTCTCAGCTCCCGGATGCATCGGGGTGATAATCCCTTTGATGCCGTTTTGGACGCTCATCTCCTTGAAGGTCTTCTTCTGACTGAGCATGTGTTTCAGCCCGTCATCGGTGAACATGACGGAGAGCAGTTTGTAAACCGCATCATCAGAGACCTTGGTGTTTGCCACCCACAGGGCAGAATCCTGGAATGACGGGACATCCTTATCCACTCCTTTGTAGGTGCCGGCCGGAACGGCAAGCTTTGCAAAGTAAGGATACTTCTTGTAAAACCCGGATGATTCCGCGTCCGCGTCCAGATTCACCATCGCGATGGTGTTGGTCTGCGCCGCCATGATGACCGCGCCGCTCGGAAACGCGGTGAAGAGCCAGAACGCGTCCAACTGGTTGTTCCCGAAGGCCGCGGCCGCGTCATTGTAGCCCATGGCGTTCCGTTCAATCTTGTCCCATATTCCCATATGCGAGAAGAAGAGTTCGCAGTTGGCAAACGCACCGGATCCCGCGTTCCCCACACCCACCTTCAGGCCATCCAGATCCTTGGCGCTCTTGATCTTTGAATTGGCCTGGACCACCAACTGGGCGGGCGCGCCGTACAGATACGCGACAGCGAGAACGTCAGTGTACTTTTTCGCATCGTTCTTCATTTTTCCTTCTTTGCCGAGCCAGACATGACCGGAGTAAACCACGCCGAAATGGGATTTTCCGGAATTCACATCCCGCAGATTCTGGACAGAACCCCCCGAGGACCGGGCCATGACCTTAAATTCCTTGATCTTCTTGACCGGCTTGTACACCTGTATGGCGTTTGCCACCACCTGAAAGGTTCCTCCGGCCGGACCACCGCCGAATACGAGCCTTTTCGCAAAAGCATCCGCAGTGAACACGAAGGTTATCATCAGGCAAAATGATACGCCGATAATAACAGAAGCGAGTCTCTCTCTCATTTTTTCCTCCTCATCTGTGAATTGAAAATTGAAAATTGAAAATTTGTAATCGATTGCCTGTGTACAGGACAAAAAATGTGGAATGGGCGAGAAACCCGGCTTTTTTCTGAACGGCCGGCTTCTCTCCCGACAGAAAAAAAGCCGGGTTTCTTTGCTCGCTCATTTTTTGTCCTGTACAAAGTCGATTGCCAGTTCAAGTTTCAAGTTTCATTCTTGAAAGTTTCGATTTGAAATAACGATTCTTACCCAAAAAAATCCACTTTCATCATGAACGATCAGGCTGTCCTATTTTGATATCACCCCCTTTCTTGTTTATTCATATCATGCAATATATGAGATGTACAGTTTTTTTAGAAGGTGTTTGAAAAGTCCCCTGCCGTACCCCTATCTGTGCTGGTTTCGGGCAGGGCATGGGCAGAGGGTGGCAGATGTTTTTCAAACACCTTCCAGTTCTGGGTGATGGGATGTTCCCAATAGCCGCTTGCCGCTCGCCAAGAATCAATCTTCCCTCCATCCGGCCGGTGGGGTGAACGTGGATGTCGAGAGGTCCGGGGGCCAGATGCTCTGAAACTTGCCATCAAGGATTTGCAACACCATTGTTGGCAGGCTGTTCTGCCGCTCGAATTTCCCGTAAGATTCAAATTTCACAGGCCCGAAAGGCGTCTTCAGGTCCGTCCGATTCAACGCGGTCCTTATGCTTTCTGGATGAAACGACTCTGTCCGGCGCAAGACGTTCGCGGCCACAAGGAGGGCTGAATAGGCTTCTGCGCCGTGATAGTCCGGCAACGAGGCATATGCCTTGCGGTACGCGTCGACATATGCTTTTGTGCCGGGATAAGTCAACTGATGGAACCAGAGCGTTGCTGTCAGCAACTTCTCCGCGGACTCTCCGGCCATGGTGATGAATTTCTGATGCGTATATCCCCCCGCGCCGCCACAAAGCAATGCGTTGATCCCGGATTCCCGGATTTGTTTCACCAGCAGAGATCCATCTTTTGGGTAAGAGACCATATAGATCACATCAGGGGGATTCTCTTCCAGCGGGGCCATAATCTTCTGGAAATAAACCGAACTGGCCCTCTCCTTATAATAGGGGATGACTTTCCGGATATCGATGTCATTCTCCCTGCAAAACCACATCATCTGCAACGCGCTATCAGTTCCGTAAGGGCTGTTTTCATAAATGATCCCCATGGACTCTGGCTTGACCTCCTTCAGAAAAAAATCTTCAAGCCCTTTTGCATACCCACTGGCCGGCGGGTTGAGCCGAAAGACATTTTTCCACTTCTTCTGGGTGATCCGGTCATCTGCGGCCGTACATATCAGGAAGGGAATGTCAAGCTTGTCCGCGATCCGCGCGGTGTAAATGGTGTTGGTGCTCGTGTAGCCGCCAATCAGCATCACTGCCCCGTCCCTCACCAGCTTTCTGATGGCTTTTTCCCCAGATTCCCGTTTCCCTTGGTCATTCGCATACACAAGCTTCACCGAACGGTTTTTGATCCCGCCTTCTTTGTTGATCTGTTCCAGGGCCATCTGATACGAGTTTTTCATCATCTCCGCATAAGGGAACGCTTCCCAGTGGGAAATGCCGATGATGACAGGCTGTTCAATCGCGCCAGCCCTCTCAGGGAGAATGAAACTCCCGAGCATCGTCAAGAGAAACAAGCCCACAATCCCTGTCACAAGCTTACCAGACCTCTCTTCATACATAACCGACTCCTCCTTGAAATGATTGGGTTAACTGACTCCCCTTTTTCTGGTGAGATTTATCTGTGTACTCACGCATCACGTCCCACGCATCACGTCCCACGCATCACGTCTCACGTCCCACGTCTCACGCATCACGTCCCACGCATCACGCATCACGTCTCACGCATCACGTCTCACGCATCAGGATGCAGGATGGTGACATGATTTCGGCCTTTGTGCTTTGAAAGAAACATGGCCTGGTCGGCTCGCTGGACAAATGTGGTCAAATCCTCTCGAGGGCGGTATTCTGCAATGCCGACACTGATGGTGACCCTTTCGGTCTTTCCATTTTCCGGAAGGAATCTCTCAGTCTCCATGGATGTCTTTATGCGCTTGGCAGCGATGTCCGCGTCTCTCGCTGTGGTCTCCGGCAGGATGATGGTGAACTCATCCCCGCCGTATCTGTAGGTGGAATCTGTCTTTCTGAGATTGGAGCGGATGATCTGCGCGAATCGGACCAGCATCTTATCCCCTTCCAAGTGCCCGTAAGTGTCATTATACCGCTTGAAACGGTCAATGTCCATGAACATGAGGGAAAGGGCGCGCTTGTAACGGACCGCCCGGTCAATCTCCGATTCGAGCTGGGTATGAAAGTGTCTTGAATTGTAAAGCTTGGTGAGATCATCGGTGATCGCCAGCTCCTGCAACTGCCTCAGTATCCGGTCCCGCTCTTTTGCCAGTTTCTGCTCTCTCAACACCCGTTTCAGCCGGAGCATCAATTCCTCAAACCGCACGGGCTTGAACACAAAGTCACTCGCGCCCTTATCAATCGCCTCCTCATAGGAATAGTCGGCACTGTGGCCTGTCATCATAATGACGTCAATATTATATTTCTTTTTTATCAGGCGGGTCAGCTCAAGCCCATTCATTCCAGGCAACATGATATCCGTTATCACAACCTGCACACGGCTTGACGCCAACACCTGGACCGCCTCCTCTGCGCTGAATGCCTTGGATGTCTTATAATTGAACATCTGAATATACTTGTCCATGGCATTGCAGACAGGAACATCGTCATCAACAATTAAAATATGAGCATCCATTTTATTTGGTTCGGGTTCTCGGTTCTGGATTCTGGCGCGTTTGCAAATTGGCCTAGAAGGTGTTTGAAAACTCCCTTGCCCTTGCCCGTGCCTGCCCGAAACTGGGGCATGGCAGAGGGGCAACAGGTGTTTTCAAACACCTTCTAGGAGCAGTGTTCCAAGTTATGACCTTTGACAACCCAGAACCGAGTGCCCAGAAAGTTGATCGCGTCAAGGGTTGACATATTGACCAATAATCTGATATAAAGATGCTTTTAAATATGTTTGGCTGTGTACAGGACAAAAAAATGATTTGAGGAAGGAAACCCGGCTTTCTCTTGCAGTCGGGGAGTCGGCCCGTCTGGGAAAAAGCCGGGTTTCCCGCCCATTCCCGAATTTTTGTCCTGTACACAGTATGTTTGGAGTATAATTGGAAGTTTGCAGTGTGTCAACTGACTTTTTCTTGGGATTGACAGACATCCTTTTTTTGGCACATGCGAAAAGAAACCCGGCTTCTGATGCCGGCACCAATTTTGTTGCAACCTGAACATTTTGAAAGTGAATCCGGATTTACAAAAGAAACTCAGTTTTTTGAAAAAACTGAGTTTCTCTCTCAAGCAAATATCAGAAAACTTATGACTTACTAGGCATCTTGCATTTCAGTTTGCAGTTCCGCCGTCCGGCGGTGGGCGGCCGCCGCGGGGCGGGCCG
>JAOZRQ010000370.1 GCA_029940115.1 Desulfobacterales bacterium | reverse complement strand
TCGTGATGCGTGACCCGTGATGCGTGACCCGTGATGCGTGACTCGTGATGCGTGATGCGTGACCCGTGATGCGTGATGCGTGATTCGTGATTTCACTCCTCATATTCTCACGCCCCACGTTTCACGCCTCACGCCCCACGTTTCACACCTCACGTTTCACACCTCATGTTTCACACCTCACGTTTCACACCTCACGTTTCACGCCCCACGTTTCATGCCCCACGTTTCATTTATACGATATAATAGACCACCGGTTCCGTGCCGAGGGACTGTTTGCGGCGGATGGTGTAGTTCTCTTTCAGGAGTTCCCTGACTTCCGATTCCGGATCATGCAGGTCCCCGAAGGCAATGGCCCCGTCGGATGCCTCCACGCACGCGGGCGGTTTTCCCACGGCCAGTCGTTCCGCACAGAAGTTGCACTTCTCCACCACCCCTTTCATGCGGGTGGGAAATTCAGGGTTTCTCTCCTTGATGAAGGGTCGGGGATCCCTGAAGTTGAAGCTCCTTGATCCGTAGGGACACGCGGCCATGCAGAACCTGCACCCGATGCATCGGTGAAAATCCATCAGCACGATGCCGTCGTCGCGCTTGAACGTCGCCTTGGTGGGACAGACCCTCACGCAGGGGGGATTCTCACAGTGGTTGCAGAGGACCAGGAAGGGCAGATCCTTGACCCGGTCATTCACGAACTGGGCCGCCATGCTCGTGAACACATGTTTGTATTCATCCTCCCAGATCCAGTTGATCACATGCCGTTTGCTCGCGTCCGTGAACTCTGGATGCTCGCTGTCCATGAGGTCCGGCACATTGTGGGTCTTGTGGCAGGCCTCGATGATCGGCTCCAAGTCCGCCGCGGACTCGAGCTTCCGGGTGTCGATCACCATGGCCCACTGGATGGCGGTCAGGGCGCTCTCGTTCTTGTGAATCTGAACCTCGACCGCCTCGCCATGTCCCCCTTCCGCAAAGGCATCCAGAACCGGCTTCCCCGCGCCGAGACCCAAGGCGGAGAGTCCGGCAATCTTCAAGAAATTTCTTCTGCTCTGCATTATTTCTCCTCCTTTGGGTTGTCAACATGGCAGTCCCAGCAATAAGGGGACACCGACGCGTAATCGTGGCACCTGTCACAGAACTTGTCCTTGTTGGAATGGCAGTCGAGACAGGTGTTGGAAAGACTCATGGTGAATTCCTTCCCGCTCTTGTTCACATAAATCCTGTTGCCTTCCCGCACCACCTTCTCCCTCCAGATGTCGAGAAGTTGCATATGCCCGGCCTTCATCTCCTCCTTCGGCAACACACAGGTCTTTGCAGCCTTTGCCGTCGGGGTCAGTTCCAGTTCGGGAGCGGGCGCGGCTTTTCCGAGATTATACCAGAAGGGAAAGGTGATGATGAGCACAAAGATGACCAATCCGGCAACAACCTCTCTCTTATCATACATCTTCTTATGGTTTGCCATTATTCCTCCTCCGTTCCAGACAGGGATTCCCCGCGCAGGTCGATATCTCTCTCCTTTTCACCGGGCATGATCAGCGCGTTGGCCACCAGTTCAGTCAGACCGGTGACATCCACCTCGGGCACCCAGTATTCCATCAGCGCCGGGAACACGGCCCGGTCAATCGCGCAGACACAGGCCAGCATGTTCACGCCATGCTTCTCATGGACATGTCTGACCGCGTTGGCCCGGGGCAACCCGCCACACATTCGCAGTTCCATGTCCTCCCCCGCGTTCAGACCGGCGCCACCGCCGCAACAGAAGGTGTTCTCCCGGATGGTGTTGGCTGGCATCTCATAAAAATGCCTGCACACATTCTGGAGCACATACCGGGGCTCATCCAGCAGTCCCATCCCTCTGGCGGGATTGCAGGAATCATGGAATGTCACCTTCAGGTTGTCATTCCGGCTGACATCCAGCTCCAGCTTGTCATGCTTGATCAGATCCGCCAAGAACTCGGCAATGTGGACCATCTTGGTGGATCGGGCATTCTCAAACACGGTTCCGGTGATGGGGGAGACCGGCTCCTCCATGAAGTCCGCCGGCCCGTTCATGGTGTCCATGTACTGGTTGATCACCCGCCACATATGCCCGCACTCTCCTCCGAGAATCCATTTCACGCCAAGGCGTTTGGCCTCCGCGTACATCTTGGCGTTCAGCCGTTTCATGGTCTCGTGGGAGGTGAAGAAGCCGAAGTTCCCCCCCTCGGATGCGTAGGTGCTCCATGTGATGTCGAACCCGTATCGCTCCTTCAGATAATGGAACAGCATCATGTAGCCCATGCAGGTGTATGTGCCCGGGTCCGCGAACACATCGCCCGACGGGGTGATGAAGAGGATGTCCGCGCCTTTCCTGTTGAAACTCGGTTCCACGTCCACGCCGGTGATATCCTCGATGTCCTCCTGAAAGAAATCGAGCATGTCCTTGAAGGCATGGGGTTGGATTCCAAGGTGGTTTCCGGTCCGGTAGCAGTTGGCCACCGGCGTGGCGATCCAGTCAATGTTCAGACCGATCAGGTTGAGCAACTCCCTGCCGATGATGGTGATTTCAGCCGTGTCAATGCCGTACGGGCAGAAGACCGAGCATCGCCGGCATTCTGTGCACTGGAACAGATAATACCACCACTCCTTCAGGACATCAAGGGTCATCTCCCTCGCGCCGGCCACTCTGCCGAGCAGCTTTCCGGCAAGGGTGAAGTCATTCCGGTAAACGGACCGGAGCAGTTCGGCCCGAAGCACCGGCATGTTCTTCGGATCACCCGTGCCGATGAAGAAATGGCATTTGTCCGCACACGCGCCGCATCGGACGCAGATGTCCATGAAGATTTTCAGGGAGCGGAACCGGTCCAGCCGTTCCCTGAACCCCTGATAAATGATTTCCTGCCAGTTTTCCGGCAGTTTCCAGTCTTCCTCCAGCGGATTCCATGACCTCGCATGGGGAAGACCGACATACTCGACGCTTTTCGGGTTGGAAGCGTAACAGTACATCCCCTTTCGGATGGTGACCGGGGTGTCCATCCATCCGGTCTGGGGGACTTTGTGATCGATCTGTGTGATCAGTGCTTCTGCTTTGGGGAGATCATCCGCCATTGGTTGTCAGCTCCTTTTCCACCGGGAGTCCGGCCTCTATCATTTTTTCCCTGAATTCATCCTCGTAAGCCTCATATGTGTGGATCTTGACAGGGTAGTTCCACGGATTGACGTGTCTTTCGGCACGGCTGTTGTTTGCCAGGTTTCTGGTGGGACTCAGGAACACGCCCCCGAAATGCATCAGCTTGCTGAAGGGGAAATAGGCCAGAAGGACGCTGACAAAAAAGAGATGCACATAAAATATCCCGCTGACTTCCGGGGCCTTGGGGTGAAACGTGACCAGACCCATGGTGAATTCTTTTATCCCCACGATGTCGGTCTTGGCAAAATAGCGCATCAGAATGCCGCTCACCGCGATGCCGATGATCAGGAACAGGGGAAAGAAATCTGCCGCGAATGAGACATAATTCACTTGGGGGATCCACATTCTTCTGAGCAGCAGGTAAATGAGCGCGGCGAGAAGAACGAGTCCGGACATGAATATCCCGGGCAGCCCTATTTGGACGAAGTCAGTCACAAATTCCAGCCGGAGAAAGCTGTCAGCCTTTTCCAGCCACTGGAGACAGAGGGGCACAGGCTCTGTGAAGAATCGCAGGTGGCGGATCACCACTGTGAAGAAGGACCAGTGGAACAGAATGGAGCCGAGCCACAGCCATTTTTCCCACTCGTAAGAGAACTTCTGCCCCTTGTTGAAGTTGAACCTCAGGTTCCTGAACAACGATCTGAAGAAGACGATCTCCAAGAACATCCTAATGACCACACCGCTGTTTTCAGACGGGTTGTCCAAAGAGGCCGGTCTGATCCAGGGGAGTGACCGCTGCTGGCCGCAGGTGGTGGGGATGCGGAAGGGAACCGGGGATTGGGCCCAATAGACCACCCGGTAAACAAACCCCACCACAAAGACAAATGCGGCCAGATAGGGGATGAAGATGCCGAACAGACGGTAAAGTCCTGCCACTTCCACGCCAATGTAGGCGATGAGGAAGAGAAGGATTACCATCACAAGAGAAAACATGTACTTTGAATTCATTAACCTTCACCTCGTTTTTATGGTTGAATCTTGGTTCTGGGTTCTTGGCTCTGGTACCACGACCGAGCATCCAGAGTCGAGCATTCAGAACCAAACATTATCCTTATTAAATAATCAATTTATGAATTTATGTCAAGAACAAACTGCAAGGGTCTGTGACAAAAAGTGGCATCCTTCAAAAAATTCGGAAAACGATCTGCGTTTTTCATGTTATTTCAGACAAAATATTTTTGTCATGGCTTTTAATCCGGAGTGCAAAGCTTGCTTTGCAAGTGTCATCATCATGGCTTTTAATCCGGAGTGCAAAGCTTGCTTTGCAAGTGTCATCATCATGGCTTTTAATCCGGAGTGCAAAGCTTGCTTTGCAAGTCTCATCATCATCCATCCGGAGTGCGAAGCTTGCCGGAATGCTCGGGTTGGCGAGTTTTTCCATTAATGGCGGGGATTTGGCAGTCCCCCGCGAGCTTGGGGGATGTTCGGGTTGTCTGTTGATTGTTGTCAGTCGGCAACTAACCACAAGCAACCGACAACACGCAACCGACAACCCGCAACTGACCACCGCCAACTCACAACAAGCAACTGACAACAGGCAACTGACCACAGCCGACTGACAACACACCACTCAGAAATGCCTGATCCCCTCCGCCGTCCCGATCCCCCGCGCCTGGCAGAGTCTCAAGGCATCCCTCCTGAACCCGCCCAGGGATAGGATGGCCGGGAGGAGGGTCTTGTCCGGGTTCTGCCCCGAGAAGATGTCCGCCTTCTCCGCGAAGTCCTCCACGACGGTCCTGCCGACCGGGGTCTTCCACTTCTTCACCTCGGCCACGACCACCCGGCCGCAGGCCGACTCCGCGACCACGTCAAGCTCCATGAGCTTGCCGTCCTCCCGCCGGAGCGGCACACGGCACTTGGAGGAGACGATGTTCAGCCGGGCCGTGTCCCCCACGCCGTTGAAGAAGTCGGACAGGGCGAACCGCTTCCTGCTCCGGAACGCGGACGCGAGCTGGATCTCCGCGACCTTGCCGGTCAGGTTGCCCAGCCTGCCCCGGAACCGGTCCCGCTCCCCCCTCAGCCGCTCAATCTCCTCACGGAACTCCCGCGCCAGGTCCGGGGGTTCCGGGGAGAACGTGCCGATCTCCTGCTCGAAGCGGCTCCGCAGGATCAGGTTCAGGGTGCCGTCCCGCAGGCCCCGGAACTGGATGTCGGAGCTCCCCCACTCGATCATGTCCGCCTCCACGAGGAGGTTCAGTCGCCTCCGGATCTCGTCGGCGCCGATGTCCAACGGGAGGGCCTTCCCCAGATCGTCCGGGGTCCAGTAACGGTCCGAATGCTTGCTCAGATGCAGGAGGATCATCTTCGCATGCCGGTCGTTCACCCTCGCCAGGGTGAGCCGGATGTACTCCCCCCAGGTCCGGGACATCTCCGAGCGGCGGTCCGTGATCTCGTAGTCCACGGTGTCGGCGACACCCTCCGCGGTCGTCAGGTCCCTGCCCGGGAAGTTGCTCTGGACCACGCACGAGACGAAGAAGGGGTCCGACATGCAGAGCTCGTTGACTAGGACGGCCGTCTCGTTCGTGACCGGCTCGCCAAAGTGCGCCACGTACCGGTAGACCGCCTCCAGGCCCCTCTCCGGCGGGAGATACGGGTCCATGTACATCTCGGAGAGGCGCCCCGCCTCGAGGTACTTCCCGGCGATGTCGATGAGCCAGCCCACATATGATCCGGTCACCAGCATGGGCGCGATCTTCGACTCGGAGAGCGAGTGGAAGCTCCCCGGAATCGTCTCATCCGGACTGCCCTCGCAACCCTCCTTCCGATAAACATACGCGGCCAGGTTCTGAAACTCGTCAATGATCACCAGGAACCGCGTCTTCAGAACCGCGGCGTACCGATGCGGGGCCGAACAGGCGGTCTCCCACATCTGGTCATGCCGGCGCAACCCCTCATCTTGGATGAGCGAGTCAGCATCCTCGGCCAAGAGGCTGAGGGATCTTGCCAGCCCATACTCCCTTATCCTTTCAAGGGAGAGGGGGCTGGCGACCGGAGACGGATCCCGCTCCAGAAAGGAGATGTACTGCGACGCGAACGCCCGGTAGTATCTGATGGCGAGGTGCGGATGCCAGACCTTGCTATCAGGGATGTCGATGTAGAATGGGACCACCTCCCCGCCCTCGCTCCAGAGCCGGTTGAACACCCGCTGCACGAACGAGGTCTTCCCGCTCTTTCGCCGCGCGAGGATCACCCTCGACTTGGAGAGCCTCTTCGGGATGTTGGCGATCCATCTGCCGAAGTTCTCGAACTCCCCCTCCCGGCCCACCAGCAGGTCCGGCTCCCCGATCTTCTCCTCCAATGGATATTGCATGCTCACCTCCCACCATGGGACTGTTGGTTGTTGGTTGCGGGCCGATTGTCGCGACTCGGTGGCCACGCCCATGCCTTTGTAAATCACGAGGGACGGTTTGTCAAGGGAAAGATGGCGTTTCGCCTCATGGCCTCGTCAGGGAGGCGGATGTCCGGCATACATAGGTGTGAACTCAAGGTGGGCATTCGGTGAAACCCGATCTCCCATGCTGGCTCCCCTTTCAAGCCGGACCATAAATGTAAACTTAAGACTTGCCTCCTGCCCTTGCTCTTGACCTCACTCCGTTCGATTGTTATCGGGAGCAGGTTTGGGAATCCTCAAGTGTGGATATTCGGCAAGCCCCGTGTTCGCTTCCGCGGGATTGCCAAATCCGGCGGGTTGGCGGTTCGGATTTGCCAATCCGAGCCGAGCGTGGTGTGAGGGGGTCGGCGCATCTTTGGGTCGGCTCATCTTTGGGGTTGGCGGGGGATTTGGCAATCCCCCGCAAGCATCTTTGAGTCGGCGCATCTTTGGGGTTGGCGCATCTTTGGGTCGGCTCATCTTTGGGGTTGGCGGGGGATTTGGCAATCCCC
>JAOZRQ010000852.1 GCA_029940115.1 Desulfobacterales bacterium | reverse complement strand
GGGCATCCTTCATTTGCCGGTTTACACTTTCACTTAATAAAAATAAAATTCATTTTGTGAATTGAATTTGGCACCCTTCATTTTTCGACCAGGATTGCTCATTGTTTGGAAACAAGAAATGAGCAAATGAGCATTTCAAACTTGACAGCCTCATATCATATGGCTTGCAAAATGTCAACCTGCAATCATACAAAGGAAGGAGCATTTGCCATGCCAGACAATGATCTCACCGCCGGTTCCCTGGGTGTCTCACAAAGGTGCGACAAATTCATTCGTCGAGATGATCTGACCCCGCAAATCAGAATGTGCATTGCCCTGACAGCTCTGATGGCCATGACTTTTGGTGAGTGGGGGACCATGACCAAGCTGTCCCGCGAGTTCATGATATCGCGGACATTTGTCTACATTCTGGCCTCCAAGTTGGAGCTGGCAGGCCACCTCATTTTCGGAATCAGCGCCGTTCTGCCTCGGCTGACTGACTGCAGGGATGCATGTCGCTGCATGCTGGCTCTGCGAATGGAGGGCAGATGCAGCATCGGGGCGTGTTCCGCGATCATGGGGCGTTTTGGCATGAGGCTCTCGTCTGTCGGGTCGGTCAGCCAGTTTCTGGCAAAATTTGGCTCGTTGCTGCCAAACACATTGTCGACAGGCGACGCGGGCATCCGGGTGCTTGTCTTCGTCAGTGACGAGATATTCTCGAAAAGGACTCCGATCCTGCTGACCGTTGATGCGGTCAGTTCGGCAATCCTGAGGGCCGAGCTGGCCGACTCGCGAAAGGCCGAGGTCTGGGCGAACCATTGGGAATGTCTGGCGGAAAACGGGCATTGCGCCGCGTATCTGCTCTGCGATGAGGGCAGCGGCCTGTGCAAGGCCAGAAGAGATGCCTTGGCGGATGTGCTCAGGCAGCCCGACACCTACCATGCAATAGCGCATGTCCTCGGCCAATGGGTCCGCCGTATGGAGAATGCGGCATACAAGGCGATTGAGGCGGAATATGAGGCATGCGGGAAGCTTGACTCCGCGAAAACTGACAGGGTGATTGACAAGAGAATCGACAAACATGAGAGGGCCAGGCAAACCGCCGATGAGAAAATTGAGTTGCATGAGTCCCTCAGCCTTCTCTATCAATGTCTGATCGGGGAGCTCAATGTCTTTGACAAGGACGGTGAGCTTCGAGACAGGGGGGATGCCGAGAAAAACATTGAGACCGCCCTTGATCTGATTGAGGCTCTGGACAAGACGGCAGTCACAAAGGCGGTCGGAAAGGTTCGTCGCACCCTGCCCGAGCTGCTCGGTCATTTCGATGTCGCCAAGGAGGTTGTCGACAAGCTCAGAGAGGCGGATGTCAATCCGGATGCCCTGCGTGCCCTCTGCCTGGCGTGGCAGTGGGACAAATCCGCGATCAAGTCCAAAGACGCTGCGAGGACGAGGCGTTGCAAGGCGAGCCGGGACTCCTTCTCCGAACTTGCGGCGGGGCATCTTCAGGACGACGAGTTTGACAATGTCAAGGAGCAGGTCTTCGGCCAGCTTGACCACATAGTCCAGAGTTCGGCCTTGGCGGAGTGCGTGAACTCGATAATCAGGCCCTACCTGAACACCACAAAAAACAAGGTCAGCCAGAACTTTCTGAACCTGATCATGTTTTGCCACAACCATCGGCGATACAAGGCGGGAAAGAGAAAGGGGAGGACGCCGATGGAGATGTTGAGCGGGAAAAGACAGGAAAGGGATTGGATCGACCTTCTGTTCGACATTGCCGAGCAAAAGGATCCCTCTTTTTTTTCCACCAGTTCCCGATCTTAACGTCGGCAAGCTGAAGATGCAATCAGGGCACGATGAGATCATTGTTGCCAATGCCAGAGGTGTTTTCAAAATTTGTGGCGAAAAAAGTGTCAACTACTTTTAGGATGAATGAAAAATG
>JAOZRQ010000369.1:6513-7071 GCA_029940115.1 Desulfobacterales bacterium | reverse complement strand
TCAGACAAAAGGAGTGCAAAAATTGAGCGAGTTTTGCGAGCGGTTTTTTGCATGTCACATGTGCCCTCGGAATAAATTCCGAGGCTGAAAGCGTAAGCAGGCTGAAGCCTGCTTTCGGAGCCGGAGTTCCAGTTTTTCCAGATTGGTGGCCCGCCTGTTGTCAGGGGGCCACAAAGTGTTCTCCCATCGCAGCTCTGGCCCGCCGAACGCAGGCTCCGGCATGATTCGCATGTCAGTGCCTCCGAAGGCGGACACTCCCATTTGCAGCTCAAAGGCTGACTGAAAAAATGCCGCCCGACCTGCCGACGAGGATGCCTGTGCCACAGGGGGTTCGTGCGTGTCAACAACTTTCTTCGACATGGACTGAAATTTTCCGGAAGCTGCCGGAAACGAAGGACCGCCTGAAGGCGGAACTCCTTTTCGCACATGAGCCAAAAGGAAACAATCCGCGCCGTGACACTCCGGCCTTGAAAGCAGGCTTCAGCCTGCTTGAGCTTTCAGCCTCGGCATTGATGCCGAGGCGAGGACCGGCAAGTGACAAAGGGCACATGCGAGATG
>JAOZRQ010000369.1:2439-6413 GCA_029940115.1 Desulfobacterales bacterium | reverse complement strand
CAAAAAATCGCCCGCAAAACTCGCTCAATTCTTGCACTCCCCTTCGCTTGCGCCTTTCACCATTGTCACAAGGCAGGCGAGGACCGGCAAGTGACAAAGGGCACATGCGAGATGCAAAAAATCGCCCGCAAAACTCGCTCAATTCTTGCACTCCCCTTCGCTTGCGCCTCCGCAAATCTGAAGGATCGGGTTCTACATGCGGGGCAGAATGCGGATTTCCCCATACCCGTTCTCCGGCACAAAGGGACATCGCTTCCAAGATGCTTTGCCATACCATTCATCTGCCACAGCCCATTTCGGGAGTTTCAGTCCGGTTCTGCGCGGTTCATGCAGGATATCCCAAACCTTCTCACTGACCACCGTGAATACAAAGGTGCTGCCCTTCGAGGTCAAGTAGAAGGGCCGGTAATGCTCCTTCATAAACCGCATTCCAGGATAGCCGCCCTGCAATTCCTGGGATGCGAAGAAAGTCTTCAATTCAGCGCACTCTTTGAACATCCCTTTCCAATAATCCGCATAAGCCTTCCTGAGCTGTTCATGGCCATCAAACAAGAGGTTATCCGTTTTAGTCATCAGTTCCTGAGGATGGAGCATGATCGCCGGAGTCTGCAAGACAACCGCAAAGGTATGGGAGTCAGTCTGATTAGAGGATTTATCCTGCTGGATCGCATCACAAAGCGTCTCAACCACCTGCTGACGCTTGCCCGTGTAGCGGAGTGCGAGGGGCATGGCCTGGGTGATCTCCGCTGCCAGTTTTGCTTTTTCCTCTGATGTCAGTTCCCTAGGAAAGCGAATCTCGGAATTCCAATACACCTTTTCCCCGTCATAAGTTAGGGGCTTGATCATAAAAAAGGAATAGAGTCTGCTCTCATCCGCTTTGAGAGTTTCATCATCAATGGCTGTGCGGGTGACTGGATAATATCCGAGTTTTGGGAGCTTGTATTGCTTGGGAAGATTTTCAGGCTCCCCTTTCCAGTCAATCTGAAAACTCACCGGTGCTGATCCGTTGGCGTATATCTTCTCCGGGTCTTTGAATGCGATATCTTCATACTTGCCAGCATAGGAGACAACAGAGAGCGGAATGGTTTCAGGCCGTTCAAACAGGTTCAGACCCGGAACCGCGTGCAGAAAGCGAATATCTGTGAAATGCTTTGCCAGTTGTGGGTAAAGTTTGACCACAGCCTGATTTTCCTCAGAGATATCCTTGCCAGGCTCACTCCCTGCAATACGATTCAGGCCAGCCGCGAAAGAGCCTTTGAGTACGGTTCCCGGAATGATCTTCTCGCTCTTGAAGATATTGTCGGTCTGCCGCGGTCCTCCGATGATCAGAGGTTCTCTGGGAATAATGGAGACACGGAATCCTTCCGGCGCTTCTTTATCGCTGCATTTTTCTTTCGGAGATATTTCCTCGGATGTTCCAAAAGCAATTTTTTTCAGACGACCGTAACCCGCTGTTTTTTCAGCGCCAATGGTGGTGATAAAATGGAAAGCCTGCCTGATTTGTCTGATATATTCGTCTTTCTTCTTTGATGAGACAAAGAACTCGATCTCCCCGTTCCAATGGGTTTCCTGGCCGGCCGCAAACGGGGATTCGCTCATAAACAACGCGCCGTGTTCCACAACACCGATCTCCGGCTCAATCCGGATGCGTGTTCTGAGCGGATGAGGAGTTGTGCCGGAGTTTTCCCCTGTGTAAGTGAAATCGGAAACCTTCAGAAGTCCGCGACGGGGCGCGTAGGATTCGGTTTTCTCATGATCGTCCCGGCTCTCCTCTCCAAACCATTGGTTTACTGTCCTTTCCGGGCTTCCGATGATTTCACAGGTATTCTCCAAAGCCTCCCGCAGCTTGCCACGGATCAGGCTTCCGGGCAGGGCCAGGTTTCCCTGCCAGTCACGGTAGAATGATGTATCAAGCCCCCAGCCGGTATGTGTGCTGCCCGCAGTCAGAACCGGGCCTGTGAGGGTCATGGTGACGGGTATTTTCATAAGAACGTGTGCCATGAACAAACCTCCTAACAGCGTTTTTTAAGTGACTCGGAAAAAACGCATTGTCCCATGAGAATTCTCAGGGAGTGCGGAAATGAGCCCCTAGGCGATATTTTCGCGCCTCGCAGAAACGCGAAAATATCGCCTAGGGGCTCATTTCCGCACTCCTTTCCGGAACTGGATGGGACAATGCGTTTTTTCCGAGTCCCTAATCCCCCAACTTGTAAACGCGTCCGACGCGGGACTACGAACTTGGGAGATAATCCCATAGTTCTGCAACCTGGAGCCAGCGGTATCCTTTTTCAGGCTTGGCTTCAAGGACGTTTTTATCCTCGTCAAACGCGGTTCCGGTGATCGTCTCAATTTCATGGACAAGCTTCTCCTTCTTTTTTGCCGATACCTCGCAGACATCCAAGCCCCGTTGCAATGTTTCCGCGTACTCCTTATTCTTCTTATCTTCTTTATCCTCCTTGTCCGAACCAGAGACCCAGGCCTGAGCCACAGAATAAATTTTTGACCGGGAAAAGCTCGCGTCGAGTGATTTTGCAAAATCCCTCAGCCCTCTCATCTCATTTGGAGAGAGGGAGAGTTCCTGGGGTGCTACCCGGTAGAAATCCTTTGCAAATTGGCCGTATCCTTTGGGCAGCGTCTCCAGCGATTCGAGTACTGCATAGTGGACCCGATTTCCGTGTGAACGCTGATATGCCTGATCTGAGGATAGTCCGTCCTTAACCGTCTGGGCCATATCCTCCGCAATTTCGCTCACATTCCGGATCGGGTTTTTATGGTGTGCGAACACAAGGCCCATGGCATAAGTCAGCTCTTTCTCCCCCATCTTCATATTCATTTCATCAGCAACTTCATAAAAGCGCAACGCGGCTTTCCATCCCATCCAGGCAGGCACGATCAGCTTGATCTCATCGCCGCCCCAGAGCAGGGTTTCCAAGCGAATTTTATTGTCCTTCATAAATGACTTGTCTTCCCTGGCCAGATTGATGATGCCAGCCAACAATCTTTTTTTGAAGCCGTCTAATAGGGCATCATACCTTTTCAGTTCTTCCTTGGAGAAATTCCGCTGCAATTTGCCGAACTTGTTGCCGTCAATATAGATGAATGCGATCTTTCCGTTCAGGTTCCCCTGTTTCGGATCATTGCAAAGCACCTCCAATTCATCTGTAAAGCCATAATCCTCAACAGAGACATCCTGATCCCTCAGCAGTCTCTCATAGATTCTTTTGCGAAGCGTTTTCCCCTGCTCCCGCCGGCTATATGTGAAACCGGAAATCGGACCTTTCAACTTATCCTGTTTGTAAGCCGGGAGGGTCCGGTTCAGGGTGTCATAAGTCCATTGTTTCCCGGTTTCCGGGTTGGTCCCGGATTTGGGTTTCAGGGTTTCGGAAAAGATGCGAATGCTGGGGGTCTGCATCTGGGCTGTACGGATTTTTCCCTGGAGTTTGGCCATAAGTTCCGGGAATTTTCCCTTATTTTCAATGTATTCCACCAAAAACATCATCTCCCTGATCGCATTCTCTCCGTCGTAGAGATAGGCCAGCATCTTGTTGCGGATATCTGCCGGATCATTATCGCTCTCTATTTCAAAGACCGCTGTGCTGGCTCCTTCGGTAATGACATTCTCCTTAAAATCAGAGTCCTGAGCCAGCGAGCGGACCCGGTCCAGCAGATAAAATCCGCCGCCCCGGATCGTGCTGATATCGGACGTGTCATACACCGTGGGCCATAAATTGACCGCTTCGGTGCGGAAGAGGTATTGTTTCATAATCACTCCTTTCTTATGTGCAATCCTTGCCAAAGCCCCGGAGGGGCGATATCGTTTCTCAGCCGTCCCTACGGGACTGGAAGGGATGTGGGGAAATTCGATCCCGGCAGTAAACTGCCGGGCTATTTTCGCTTGTCCCTCCGGGACAGACAGGAACAAAGCCCCGGAGGGGCGATATCGTTTCTCAGCCGTCCCTACGGGACTGGAAGGG
>JAOZRQ010000369.1:0-2339 GCA_029940115.1 Desulfobacterales bacterium | reverse complement strand
CAGTAAACTGCCGGGCTATTTTCGCTTGTCCCTCCGGGACAGACAGGAACAAAGCAAATCCTTTTCTTATTTACAATCCTTGTAGTTGAATTACCGTTTCTCTTTCAAACAGGCTTTCAAGGCGTTCAGTGTTGATTTGACAATGCTCAGAGGATTCCCTCCCCTGATGATGCCCTTAGCCTTACCGTAAAACGACTGCAATCCGATTGTCACGTTATTGGTCAGCAGGCTTTTCCATGTAATGATGACAGAACACATCACAGTTCCTAATATAGCAGCAGCAAAAATGAATACGAGATAAAATCCGCTTCTGGAGATTATCTCTTTGACAGTGAAAACATCGTTGCCAATGGCAAACCAGGAGATCAATGGTGCGATAACGGCAAATGCAAGCCCTATGAACGCAAGCTTGACAGCATTCCCTGATATTTTATCCTGCCAGTCCATCCGAATAAAATCATCGGCCCGCTCAATTTCCTCCTTGAATTCGCTGTATTCCCGCTCAATATTCATGGCTTGGCACTGGTAGTCAAAGATTTCGATCCCCTGCATCTGACTCGTGATCTCCCGGAACCAGTACTGATTGGTGAATTCGATGAAGGACTTCCGCAGTTTTTTGATGTCGTCCCTGCATTCTTCCTTATTCGGGCGTTTCAGCAGCTTTTTGCTGGCCCGGGCCAGACGTGCCAGATAATCAATCATGGATGAACGGTAGTACAGGGCAAGAAGGGCCATGTAAAAATAATGGTTGTGGATATGGCGTGGAGCGGTATTTGCAAAAAAACCTCCGAAGCCCATATAAACATTGGAGTAGCTGGTAAATCCGTACAGATTTCCGGAATGGGCATACCATCGCAACAGAACTTCCTGTTCCATCTGCTTTTTCACAAACTCCGGGTCATACGCATACCCGCCAAGGTGTTCCTCACCTTCCTGATCCACATACAGGGCCACAGAGAAGAACGCCTGATGCGCTGCCCTGCCTGCGTCAGATGCCGGCTTTTCACCCCATAAAGTAATATGGGAGCTCACAAACATCCGGTCATCCAGCATGGGGAAAACATGGCCGTTCCCGATATTCAGCCCCTCTTTGATAAAATATTCGACTACCTGCGATATCTTGGGTCTCAAAGAGATTTCCACAGTCTTTCCGGGATCGCCTTTATAGAAAGTTGCGAGAATTTCCTCTTCGCACATAAGCTCAATCTGTGCGATTTTTTTCTCCTCCTTCTGTTCCCTGAAGGTGGGATAGACGATTCGGGCCAGATTGTTCACAGCTAGGCAGGTATGGGCCTGGAAGTTTTCAATGGTCTCCCAAGTCTCTTCCTGCGTCAGATGGTGAAGAAAATCAAGCGGCTTTTCAATGGCGTTCCAATCCACATCCTCCATGCCCGGCAGGGTGACAGTATAGGACAGAAAACAGATGTTGTTGTTGGGAAAGAGAAAAAACCGGATATGTCCGACATCAAGCCATATCTTCTGCCCGTCCCTTTCCAGACGAAGTTTGTAGTTCTGATTGATAAGTTCGTAGCGGTGAATTGGCTCCGCACCGCCCTCTGAAACGTCTTTTCCCTCAGCATCACGGGCAAAAAGGATGTCCCGGATGTGCGGGAGAAAATAAAGCACGGTCTCGATATCTCCGTCTTCGACTTTCATGGGGCGCAGGTTGTCCTGTCTGAATCTGATCTCTTCAGCGGAAGTATGCTCATCTTTCCTGATCGTAAACGGAAACATGAATGTGGTTTTGAATGACCGAACAGGCCGTCCGTCCACGAGGCTGAATTCCAGAAGCGCTTGGAGGATGGTGTTCCAGTCCGGGGTGTCGTGCCCGGGTTCCGCACTGAAAACACAGAGAGATTCTCTCCTGTTCCAACGCATGTCAAAATCGTATTTCAGGTCAGAGAGGCTCAGTTCCTCATAGGCATCCTGCCATGAGGTCGGGCCGTAAAGCTCGACCTGAACAATGGGCATTGGCTCATTCTGAGTGCTGTTTTTCTCATCCTGATAGATGACAAGAGACTTCTTACGCTCCTTTGACAGATTGTCCTTTGCCAGATTATTCTTTGCCAGATTGCAGATGCTCTCATCCGGCCATTCGGATTCATTTATTGATTTGCGATATTCCTCTGAAACCAGAAAGATGCTGAGTCCTTTGAACTCATACCTTAGGATTTCATTGATTTGTTCCATCTTTCTCTCCTTTTTATTGTGAGAACGACAGTCTCGCCCCCATCCGCTCCCGCCGGATTGACAAATCCGGCGGTGGTTTCATTGATTTGTTCCATCTTTCTCTCCTTATTTATTGTGAGAACGACAGTCTCGCCCCCATCCGCTCCCGC
>JAOZRQ010000851.1 GCA_029940115.1 Desulfobacterales bacterium | reverse complement strand
AAAGATCATACAGCCGGCCATACAAGTTGGCCCGCTGGCTTCCATCAACGGGGATACTCTCCCCTTCAATCCCCACTTTCTGATTACTTCAATGGTTTTTTTGAGAGGTGAGAGGCCACTCCGGAGGTCACTCGCAAAGCAAGCTTTGCACTTCGGAGGATTGGAATGGGCGTCGGGCAATTATTTTTGGATGGTGACAACGTCGTCATGTGATTTCTCCAAATCAAATCGGGCATCTTTCATTTCTCAGACCTTCCTCTTCAGGATGTCGATGTGGACCCCCCCTCTCCGTTGTCGCTCCAGAGCCAGTTGAAGATGCGTTGCACGACCGAGTCTATTTTTGCACTCCGGAGCCGGGCGCATCCAACCAGCGTCTGTCCGAACTCCATGCGATCCCCTGTGTTTTCAGATACGCAAGGGTGTTTTTGTGAAACCCGCTCACGGAAAACACAAACAGCACAGCCTTGCCGACATCCTCGAGCCGTGACAACTCCCTCGCCTTTTCCTGAAACTCCCTTGCCTCCCTCACGCTGAACTTCGCCTTCCTGTTCTTCAGCTCCCCGATCAGGGAATATCCGTCCCCTTCCGCTTTCGCAAATATGTCAATCTGGAATTCCGGCTCGTGCAAGGGCGGGGAATGATATGACCAGACATTCCCGTATTCCGTGAACCCGAAATCGTCCGGAAGGTTTTCCATCATGGACATGAACCGGTCGTTCTCCCTGAACGCCTCGGATTTCAGGCGGCCGATGATCACAAATTCGGCGAACGCGCCCTTGTACCGGCCGTATTCCCCTCTGAGGCGCTCGTATTTCTCACTGATCTCCTCAAACAGTTTCCTATACTCCTCAGGGGCCTCACGGGTGACAAAATGATGGATGTCATGCGAATAGCTGCGCCTGAACACCTTGTCAAAGACATTGTCCCGGACGCCTCTGTAGTATCCACTGTGCTCCTCGATGATGTCGCTTCTGAAGATCGCCCTCAGCCTTCTCTCCAACTCTGGGTCGCTCATCTCAAGGCCCAGCTTTTCCCTCAGTTCCCGGTGTCCGAGTTTCCTGTCCCGGTGCGCGGACAGATAGAGCACAATGTCCTTGGCGTGTCTGTCATTGATCCTTGTAAAAGCCGAGTCGAGATACTCCATCCAGACCGTGTTGATGGTGCCGTCCAAGTTCAGGGTCTCGAATTCGAGGGTCTCCCGGACCCCTTGGGCTGTTGTCAGGTCCTTCCCGGGACATCTCGAACGGAATAGGGCGCTGATGTAGAACGGATTTCCCTCTGCCAGCTCCGCTGTCAGGAAGGCAGTCTCCTCTGTCACCGGAATGTTCAGGAGAAGGGAATATTTGCGGATCATCTCGGCCGACTCGTCTTCGGACATGTTCATGAGGGGATATTTGGTAAATCTGCCGGGCAGGTATCTGTTCAGGTCGTCCATGAGCCAGCCCACCCAGCTGCCGGTGACAAGGAGCGGCGCGTTCTTGTACTCGCAGGTGTGCAGATAGCTGCCCGCCAAGTTTTTTGCCCGCCGTCTCTTTTCCTTGTCCCAGAAAACGAAGCGGTTGATGAACTGGAACTCGTCAATCATCTGGACCACCCTCTGATCATCGTGTTCGGCAATGCCCCTCGGCAACTCCCTTGCAATGTCCCACATCATGTCGGCGTTTTCCTTTTCGGCTCTCACCTGCATCCCCCGGATCGGATTCCTCAGATGATCCAGCCCCTCCTTCCCGGATATCTCATACGCCTCCTCAAGCGTTTTCGTCCTCTTGGGTGACAGGTAATCCCTGTTGCGGGTTCTGAAACCGATGTACTGGTATATGAATGTGAGAAAGAAATCTTCCGCAAAGTTCCCGAGCCATCTGTCCGATTCCCTGATCTCATAATAAAAGGGGACCACTCTGTCATTTTTTTCGAAGACCATGT
>JAOZRQ010000368.1 GCA_029940115.1 Desulfobacterales bacterium | reverse complement strand
CCTCAATTCACCCGAAAGTGCAAACTACTTTTCAGGCAAAATGAAGGATGCCAAATATTGTGGACAAAAAATTGTGGTGGCAAGAAACCCGGCTTTTTTCCCAGACGAACAGCCCTGAGGCCCTGATTCAGACCACCACCGCCCCCCTGCTCGCGGATGAGACCATCTTGGCATATCTCGCCATGTAGCCGCTCGTGATCTTCGGCTCTGGCGGAGACCAGTCAGATCGCCGCGCATTGATCTCTTCCTCTGGGACGTTGAGGGTGATCTGCTTGTTCGGAATGTCAATGGATATGCGATCCCCCTCCCGGACAAAGGCAATCGGCCCACCCTGCATCGCCTCGGGTGAAATATGCCCGATGGACGCGCCCCGGGTCCCACCTGAGAACCGGCCGTCGGTGAGCAACGCGACATATGCGTCCAGCCCCATGCCCGCGATGGTCGAGGTCGGGGTGAGCATCTCGCGCATTCCAGGACCGCCCATGGGACCTTCATATCGAATGACAATGACATCCCCCTTGTTGATCTTGCCGTCCATGATGGCTTGGCTGGCATCCTCTTCCGATTCAAAGAGCCTGGCCGGCCCTTCATGGCACAGCATCTCATCCACCACAGCCGACTGCTTGACCACACATCCCTCGGGTGCGAGATTGCCAAACAGTACGGCAAGCCCCCCCTCTTTGTGATATGGATCTCCCACCGACCGGATGATTTGGCTGTCGAGTATCCGAACATCCTTTATATTGTCGGCCACCGTCTCGCTGGTCACAGTGATGCAATCCTCCTGTATGAGGCCGGCTCCGGAAAGTTCCTTGATCACGGCAAGGACGCCCCCGGCCCGGTTCAGGTCCTCAAGGTGGTCCTTCCCGCCGGGACTGAGTGAGCAGAGATGCGGGGTGGCCTTGCTGATCTCATTGATCAGATTCAGATCAATCTCCACCTCTGCCTCCTTTGCGATCGCGGGCAGGTGAAGCACGGTGTTCGTGGAGCATCCCAAGGCCATGTCAACCGTCAGCGCGTTCCTGAAGGCCCTTTCGGTCATGATCTGCTTGGCGGTGATCCCCTTTTCAAGCAGATCCATGATCTGCATTCCCGCCTCCTTTGCCAGACGGATGCGGGAGGCCATCACCGCGGGGATGGTGCCGTTTCCGGGCAGGCCCATGCCGACCGCCTCGGTGAGGCAGTTCATCGAATTGGCCGTGAACATCCCCGCGCATGAACCGCAGGTGGGACAGGCCGCGTCCTCGATGCAGGCCAGCTGCTCCTCGGTCATCTTGCCAGAACGGACCGCGCCCACCGACTCAAATACCGTGATCAGGTCAATCTTCCCCGTGCCTTCAGGGTGGCGACCGGCCAGCATGGGCCCCCCGCTGACCACGAGGGTCGGGAGATCCAGACGCGCCGCGGCCATGAGCATTCCCGGGACAATCTTGTCACAGTTCGGGACCAGGACCAGCGCGTCAAACGCGTGGGCGATGGCCATCACCTCGATGGAATCCGCGATCAGTTCGCGGCTTGCCAAGGAATATTTCATGCCCGGATGGTTCATGGCAATCCCATCGCAGACCCCGATGCCCCCAAACTCGATGGGGGTTCCCCCTGCCATGTGGATGCCGGCCCTGACCGCGTCCACAATCTTGTCCAGATGCATATGACCCGGGATGATGGTGTTCACGGAATTGGCAATGCCGATCAGGGGCTTTCTGATCTCAGCATCTGTGTATCCCATCGATTTGAACAAGGCCCGATGGGGGGCCCTTTCGATCCCTTTTTTTGCAATGTCGCTTTTCATTCAGATCATCTCCAAAAAAAAATCCGTCACCAGCTTTCGGGGCTGATAACGGATTCTGCTTTTGTTGGCGTGTGGCTGTGTACAGGACAAAAAATGTGGAATGGGCGAGAAACCCGGCTTTTTTCTGAACGGCCGGCTTCTCTCTTGGCAGAAAAAAAGCCGGGTTTCTTTGTTCGCTCATTTTTTTGTCCTGTACAAAGAGCGTGTGGTTATGAATCATTTGGGCACAAGTATCCCTACCAATATAATAATAAGGACGATAATGGAGCTTGAACCGCTTTTCATGTCAGTCACCTGTCTCACCTGATTTGGAAATAAGATAACAATTGAAAAAAGGGTTGTCAAATTCTTTTTTGTTTTTTTGCCATGAATGCAAAAAAACGGGTGAATACAGCCATGGTGATGCTGGCATCCTTAAATAAGGGAGCTGAGTACAGGACAAAAAAAAGTGATCGAGGAAAGAAACCCGTTCAAAGCCGCACAGGTCGCAATTTTTCTGATTATAACGGATCTGTGTACAGGACAAAAAATCGGGAATAGCCCAGAAACCCGGCTTTTTCGCAAACTGGCCGACCTCCCGACTGCAAGAAAAAGTCGGGTTTCTTTTCCCAATCATTTTTTTGTTCTGTACACAGATAACGGATTTGGGGGAGGCTGCTTTTTGTGTTGACAAGCCCGCAAATCCAGTGTAAGGTGAGATATGATTTACTTTCAAGGAGGACATCCCGATGGGCAAAGACAAAAAAGACAACTCGGCCCAGAGGAATCGCACGATCTGCCTCCCGTTTCAGCGGGAAACCCATGAAGATACAGTCTCGGACGACTTTCAGTTTGGACTGCATGTCGACAAGATGATCAACACGGGGAGGATATTATGCTGACAGAAAAAGACATTATTTCAGCCGCATTGAATCTGCCACTTGAATCGTGTGCCGTTATCATAGATCACATACTTGACAGTCTGATGAAATCGGAAGAGGCCGAAGATCGGATCCGGGCTTATGAACGTGGAGAAATCGCTTCCGTTCCGGGAGAACAGGTTTTTCAGAAGATTCAGAACATTCTGGAAGAGGATGACTTATGAAGTATGAATTTCTCAGGCCTGCCGAAGACGAGGATCCGCTTTGCGTTGCGCCTTGCGATGCAACGCCTTCTTTTCAGACCATCTCTCCAGAAAGCCGATCATGCCGGATTCGTAAGCCCGATCCACAAATTCCGCCTGCGCTTTCAGCCCTTGGGATTCCTCCGACATTGCGGTCTTCAGACATTCGGTTTTGTGGGAACACGCAAAACAGGCTTCCGGAACGGTTCTGAGACCGTCCTCCCCTTTTGGAAAGACGATATCAAGTACTCCGAAACAGGATGGACAATCTTCTCTTTTCATCATGTCATGTCCCAGATTCCAGGTGTTTTTTCAGCTCATTGAGCATTATTGAGTTTTTCATCTCATATTCTTTGTACATCTCGGAGATGTAGCCCTGATCCGCGAAACTGAAATAGCGATTGTCTCCCACGACCAAGTGCTCATGCACCGTGATCCCCATGACCTTGCAGGCAAACACCAGTTGCCGGGTGATGGAGACATCTTCGGGCGAAGGGTCCGGGTCCCCAGAGGGATGGTTGTGGGCAAAGATCAGAGCTGCGGAATGATGGTTCAGGGCCGCGTTCACCACTTCTCTCGGATAGACCGAGCTGGCGGTCAATGTTCCCTCAAACAGGGTCTCGCTGGCAAGCACCCGATTCTTGGCGTCCAAGAAGATCACCTTGAAACATTCCCTCGTCTTGTCCCTCATGCTGTGATAAAGGTGGTCGAACAATTCCTTTGAATTGCTGATCGGATCCTTCCTCATCAGTTTTTTCGCAAGATAGCGATCCGCGACCGCCCTGATCAGCTTGATCCCGAACAGATTTTTCGGGCCGATCCCCGCAATCTCCTGAAGCTCTTTTGGGGAAGCCTCACATACGCCCTGAAGCGTCTTGAACCTATCCAGCGCGGCTTTGGCCGCGTCTTTGCAGTCCTTTCGGGGGGTTCCAAGTGTCAGGAGAAGTTCGATCACCTCATAATCGTGGAACCCATCCAATCCGGATTCCAGAAAATTTTCCCGGAGTCGTTGTCGGTGGCCTTGGCCTTTGTGAATGGATTTTTCCATCGTTTCATCTATCTGAACAATTTTCTCAGCCATTGGATAGCTTGCTCTTAATCTTGATCCTGTTCCTGTTTGAAGTTTGTAGTTCCGCCTTTAGGCGGTCTGGCACCGCCTGAAGGCGGAACTACAAACTTTTCCCATCCGAAAAGTGCAAACTACTTTCATATGAAATGAAGGATGCCAAAGATCAAAACGAACCTCTTCCCGGCGGGAGGATCTTCTTGATTGTCAGCCCCTGAACCAGCACCGAAAATACCACCACCAAATAGGTCATGGTCAGGATCAGCTCCCGATGGCACTCCTCCGGAAGGGAGAGGGCCAGCGCGACGGATATCCCCCCGCGCAGACCGCTCCAGGTCATGATGAAGACGGCATCCAGCTCAAAAGACCGCCACCGCTTCAACAGGGTCACGGGGATCCCCAAGCTCACCAGTCTGGCCAGCAGAACTACTGGCACGGCAATCACGCCGGCCAGCAGATAATCCCCTCTGAGGGTCAGCACCAGCACTTCCAGCCCGATGAGCACATACAGGATCGCGTTCAGGATCACATCCACCAGTTCCCAGAAGGTGTCGAGATGTTCCCGTGTATGGTCGGACATGGCGAGACGCCGGCCGTGGTTGCCGATGAGCAGGCCGGCCACCACCATGGCAATGGGCCCGGAGATATGCAGGCCCGATGCAAGGGCATACCCGCCGATGACCAGGGCCAAGGTGAGCAGTACCTCCACCTGGTAATTGTTCACGCTCTTGAGGAGCCGATAGGCTCCGTAGCCCGCCGCGAAACCGAAAAGCGCGCCGCCGACCGCCTCTTTGACAAAGAGAAGGAGGGCAAAACCGGAGGTGACATGGCCCTGGCCGGTGGCAATCTCCAGCAGAATCAGGAAGATCACCACCCCGATGCCGTCATTGAAGAGGGACTCACCGGCAATTTTGATCTCAAGGTTTTTGGGCGCACCGGCTTTTTTCAATATGCCGAGCACGGCAATCGGGTCGGTGGGCGAGATCAGCGCGCCGAAGAGCAGGCAGACCACCGGCTCGATTCCCGCGCCAAAAAGCCGGCTCAGACCATAGACCGCCATCGCGACAAGCCCGGTGGAGAGCATCACGCCGACACTTGCAAATATCCCGATCTCCAATTTCTGCTCGGCCAGATCATTGACATCCACATGCAACGCGCCGGCAAAGAGCAACAGACCGAGCATCCCTTCCAGAAGGACCTTTCTGAAGTCAATGCTTTTCACCAGCATGTCCGCATAATCCCTCACCGACAGATCCATAAACTGGTCCGTCAGGAGCAGGCCCAAGAACACCCCCAAGGATATCAGCATCAGCCCGATGGACATGGGTGCTTTGACGAAATGATAATTGAGAAACGCGAACCCTGCCGCAAGGGTGATCAGAATGGCTATGGCATTAATCGGATCCATAATATTTTGCCTCCATACGTTTGTTGAACCAGGCTTTGATCAACGCGTGAACCAAGGTCGCGAGAGGGATGGCAAAGAAGAGCCCCCATATGCCCCAGAGTCCGCCGAATAGCAGAATGGCCAGAATAATGGCCACTGGGTGCAGATTCACCACTCCCGAAAGGAGCAGGGGGACCAGCAGGTTCCCATCCAATGCCTGGATGATGGCCAACGCGATCATCACATAAGCAAATTCGGATCCCCATCCCCACTGAAAATAGGCGATCATGGCCGTCGGGAAGAACATGACGGTCGCGCCGATGTAGGGGACAATCACCGACAGGCCCACGAACAGGGAGAGGAGCATGGTGAAATCAAGGGTCAGCAGTTTGAACACCACATAGGTGACCCCCCACACGATGAGGATCTCCCAGAGCTTTCCCCGGACATAGTTGCCGGTCTGCCGGTTCACCTCCTCAAACACCTCGGACGCGAGGCCCCGGTTTTCCGGGAGGAAACCTGTCAGCCATTTTAAGATCTTCTCTTTGTCCTTCAGAAAAAAGAAGATCATCAGCGGCACAAGGATCAGATAGACCAGAATGGTGATGATGCTCCGAACCGAATCGAGGGTGAATGAGAAGACGCTCTGCACCAGTTTGGTCAGCTTTGACTTGACCAAGCCAGTGAGTTCGGTGCTTAACGAATCCACAAAGTCTTTCAGTTCCTGCTTGGAAATGTAATCCGGATACCGCTCGGGGAGGCTCATCAGCAGTTCCTGCCCCTTCTCGATCATTGAAGGCATCTTCTGGAGCAGATCCCCGATCTGTCCTGAGAGCATGGGGAGCAGCACAATGAGCGACACCACAATGCAGGCGATGAAAAAGATGAACACCAGCAGCACCGCGGCCATGCGCGGCATCCGAAGGTGCTGAAGCCCGGCCACCATTCCCTCCAGCAGATAGGCGATCACGATGCTGATGAAGACCGGCATCAGCATGTTTCCCAAGATGAATATCAGCACAAAACCGAATAAGAGCAGAAATCCCAAGATGACCACTTGGGGGTCAGCAAAATATCGGTTCAACCAGTTCCGCATAATCTGAATCATAATCTCTCCTGAAACGTGATGCGTGAAATTCCAAGTTATCTCTCTTTGTATGATTTGTCAAACAGATTGTTGATATTCTTTGTGTCTCAGATCATCTCATTGCGATACTTAGTGGGAACTACAAGGATGGTTTGGACCTTGATCATCGTTTAGACCAGCCTTGTTCGGCCTGGATTGCCAAATCCAAGCCCGCCGGATTTGGCAATCCGGCGGGAGCAGGGTGGCCGAAACGATGACTTTCTTACAAGCCATCCTTAGTAGTTGCAAGAAGGGAATCGGTCAGTGGGAACTACAAGGATGGTTTACAAGAAGGTACCTTGATCATCGTTTGGACCAGCCTTGCTCGGCCTGGATTGCCAAATCCAGGCCACCCGCCGGATTTGGCAATCCCGCGGGAGCAGGGTGGCCGAAACGATGATCAAGGCCTAAGAAGGGAACCGGTTAGTGGGAACTACAAGGATGGTTTATAAGAAGGGAACCGGTTAGTGGGAACTACTAAGGATGGTTTACAAGAAGGGACCTTGATCATCGTTTGGACCAGCCTTGCTTGGCCTGGATTGCCAAATCCAGGCCGCCGGATTTGGCAATCCCGCGGGAGCAGGGTGGCCGAAACGATGATCAAGGCC
>JAOZRQ010000367.1 GCA_029940115.1 Desulfobacterales bacterium | reverse complement strand
GCTGAAAATTGTGATCCGCAGATGAACGCGGATGAACGCAGACGGCCCGTGTGCCGGGGCTCATCCGCGTCCATCCGCGGGTTTGTGGGGATTGTCCCTCCGTTCCAAGGCATGTTGCGGCAGGCTGTCCCCAGACCGGCCTTCAGGATCGTGACCGTCTGAAATCACATGCAACCACAAAATCCGTTGGAATCAGTCATATTTCATCCTTCATCCTTTATCCTTCATATTTTCAAGTATTTCTCCGGCTCCCATTGAGAGCAGACGCTCCCCAAGGGCGATGCCGATTTTCTCGGATTCCGATGCCGGCCCTGAAAGGCTTTTTTGGATCAGGGTTGAGCCGTCAATTTCCGCGACAAGTCCACGGAGCGTGAATGTATGCTCCTCAATTTTTCCATGCGCGGCAATCGGAACTTGGCATCCGCCTTCGAGATGATTCAGAAACCCACGTTCGCCCATGACCACCGCCCGTGTTCGGGGATGATCCAGTTTGGAGATCACCGGCCCGATATCCGGGTCATCCGTCCGGATTTCGATGCAGAGCGCGCCCTGTCCCACCGCGGGCAACATGATGTGCTCATTTAGATACTCGGTGATCCGTTCTTCGAGGCCAAGGCGCCTCATCCCTGCGGCAGCGAGAACCACCGCGTCCATATCCTCAGATTCGAGTTTTCTCAGGCGGGTGTCAAGGTTTCCCCGCAAGGGCAGGATCACGATGTCTGGCCTTGCATGTCGCAGTTGGGCGGCCCGGCGAAGACTGCTGGTTCCGATGCGCGCATTCTTGGGCAGATCGGAAAAGGGCCTCCCCTGTTTGGAGATGAGCACATCCCTCGGATCTTCCCGCTCCGGCACCGCACCGATGCAGAGGCCCCCGGGTATGCCCGAGGGCATGTCCTTCATGCTGTGGACCGCAAGATCAATGCGGCCATCCAGCAACGCCTCCTCGATCTCCTTGACAAAAAGTCCCTTTCCCCCGACTTGGGCAAGGGGCACGTCGAGAATCTTGTCGCCTTTGGTCTTTATGATGACAAGCTCGCATGTGTGGGTTCCCAGACCCTCAATCGCCGATCTGACCCACTCCGCCTGCCAGAGCGCGAGCTTGCTTCCCCGTGTTCCGATTTTGATATTCCCGCGCATCAGTGGCCACAACTCGAGCAACTGGTTGCTGTGCAGCCGCCGCATGACGAGTCCGCGGCCGAGCGGCTGACCGTCTGCCCGCCGCTCCCCCTGCTGACAAAACTGCACGCGGAGAGCAGCCGGTTGACCGATGTGCTGTTGCATGACGGGCACTCCGGTTGGTCACTTCCAAAGATCAGATATTCAAAATCATGGCTGCACTTATCACAATGATACTCATAAATTGGCATGTTTGCTTCTCCTTTTCCTGTTGTTAATTCAGGAATATTTTACACCTTTTTTTTGGTTTGCTACAGGAATATTTTGCAAACCACAGAAATATTTTACAAGGGCGCAGGCAAAAGGGGGTGAAACTTTTGTCCCACGCCAGCCCGGCGCATTCGGTGTTTTTTTTTGCGCCCTGAAGCGCCGGAAATTCGGGCACCGGCGAACAGCTTGATGTGGGCGCAAAGATTGCCTTTTGGGACGGGAAGGCTTCAGCCACTTGCCATCTTTGCACTCCTTTTGCCTGAGCCCCCGAAGCCGCGGGGCTCAATCCGTTTAATCCTCAAATCCGTTGTCATATATGGACAAAAGTTTCTACCCAAAACCGCAAACATCGACTCCGAAACATGCAGCTCGCAGTGTTGAGACGCAAAAGAGGGCTGCCGAACATATGAAGTCAAAAGACAACGAATCTCAAACCACCAGAAGCCGAAAGACAGCGAAACCGCCCTCTTTTGCACTCCTTTGGTTGAGTTTCCATAAACGCTTGATGTGGAAATGCAAAATATCAACGTGGTTTCCCCAAAGCCGCCAAATGAGGGCGCAAGGCTTGGCCCCGCAGGGCCGAGCCCTGTAAAGCATTTCTGTGGTTTTCTTCAAAAAGGGTGTAAAATATTCCTGAGACAACACCTGTGTACTTGATGATCAATTTTTCTGATTATAACGGATTTCTGTGTACAGGACAAAAAGTCGAGAAACCCGGCTTTTTCCCAAACAGGCCGACTCCTCAATTGCAAGAAAAAGCCGGGTTTCTTTCCTTGATCACTTTTTTGTCCTGCACACAGAACGGATTTAGGAGAGCCCGTGAACTTGAATTTATACTTGAACTTGCCCGCGAATGAATGTTCACGTTCCTGATTCTGACGGATTTTGTGGTTGCATGTGATTTCAGACAGTCACGAGCCTGAAAGCCGGTCTGGGGGACAGCCTCCCCACAAACCGCGGATGGACGCTGATGAGCCTCGGCACGCAGGCCATCCGCGTTCATCCGCGTTCATCTGCGGATCACCATTCTCAGTCCGTGTCGGAAACCATAAAAACCGTTGGAGCCAGCCGCGTTTAGGCAGTACGGCACGGCCTAAACGCGGAAGAGCAAACTCGTTTCTCCCTTCATCTCCCGAATCAGGCGCACACCGCGGCGAAGATGGCTCGCATATGTCTCAGGATCAGAACGGAGGCTGTAAAACTCCGCTATGATCCAGTCAATCATGCAGAGGGTGGCGATATGGATCATGGCAGGAAGATATTGCCGTTCAAGGCGGTTTAACGGGCTGATCCCCTTTGTCCCACCAACTGCCCGCTGATATGCCTCTGAGAAACAGGCCATCCGTCTGTGCATCAGATCATCGTCCGATGCCCCTTCCCAAGCAGTGCAGAAATAGAGCATCGAAACCGCCACGTCGAATATCCTCGCGTCCATACGGGACCAGTCAAAATCAAACAGACCGGTCACCTTTCCATCCTGAAATTTGAGATTCCCGGCATGATAGTCGCCGTGGATGGCCATATGCGGCATGGCATCATAGACGCTTTTGTCGAGTACTCGCGTCAAGGCCCTGAGAAGTTCGGCGTGGTGTTTTAGAAAGCAGGCATCAAATGAGGTATCTCCCGCTCCGCTGGCGTATGTTCTCCATTTCTCTGGCATTCGGGAAAGGAGGGCGATGCCCCTCGGTTCCTTCCAGCCGGTCCCCTTCCAGCCGGAGATCGCATTGTGGTATGAGGCAAGCGCGGCTGCCGCGTGGGCCAGCTCTTCGTCTGTACAAAGGGGGCCGTTCCAGTTGTAGCGGCTTTCCCCTTCCAAAAAACTGAATATCGCGGCATAATACGCTCCGCTGACACTGCCCGGAAATTCGCCGACTTTCAGATAGGTTTCCCCCTGCTTTGTGGGAATGAGAGATGGCGAAAGCTCAAATCCGCTTCTGTTCAACTCGGTGGTCAGCGCATGTTCAAAACGGATCCTCCCCTCCTGCGCCCTGGCCCGGTAAAACTTCAGCAGATAACGGGTCCGTTCCCCATGCCGACGCATCTCAATCTCATAGCTGACATTCGTATATCCCTGATCATTCCGCTCTGCATGGATGAATTCTCCGAGGTCAAAGTGGGCTGAAAGGATAGTCTTGATAGATGCAAAGGCTTTTCCATGGGAAGATCGGCTGTCTGATGATAAATCATGGTTACGAGGTGGTGTGGCTATACGCCCCCCTTTGACAATCAGAACTACAGGGATGGTTTACAAGTACGTGCTGTGTACAGGACAAAAATTCGGGAATGGGCGAGAAACCCGGCTTTTTCCCAGACGGGCCGACTCCCCGACTGCAAGAAAAAGCCGGGTTTCTTTCCTCAAATCATTTTTTTGTCCTGTACACAGAAGTACCTGAGTTCAATGTCTTGCAAAATATGAACAACTGTGACATTATTCGTGAAACGGAGCACTCAGTTTCTCTCTCGAACAAACATTATCTTAAAGGCCCTAATAAAGATGCTTTACACCTTCATTCGCAACAACATCCTCTTTAAGTTCGACCCGGAACGGGCGCACCATATCACCTTGGAAAGCCTGAAAGCCGCTCACCGGCTCGGGCTGTCACAGATCGTGACGCCCCCCGCATGTCAGACCCCACGGACCCTCATGGGATTACGCTTCCCGAATCCGGTGGGACTTGCCGCGGGGCTGGACAAAGACGGCGACTACATTGACGCGCTCGGCTCCCTCGGATTCGGGTTTCTGGAGGTCGGCACCGTCACCCCGAGGCCCCAGCCCGGCAATCCCAAGCCCCGGCTGTTCCGTATGCCTCAGGCCGAGGCGATTGTCAACCGCATGGGGTTCAACAACAAGGGCGTTGATCATCTGACAGCCCGTCTCAGAGAGGCCCGCTTCTCCGGCATCATCGGCGTGAACATCGGCAAGAATGCGGACACGCCCCTTGAACGCGCACACGAAGACTATCGGATATGCCTTCGGAAAGTCTATCCCCACGCCTCATACGTCACCATAAACCTCTCCTCGCCGAACACGCCGAATCTGAGACAGTTGCAGTTTTCCGACGATCTCAGATCGCTTCTCAACATCCTGAAGGGTGAGCAGGCAACCCTGTCCAAGAAATGCCACATCCATGTGCCGTTGGTTGTCAAGCTGGCCCCTGACCTGTCAGATGCCGAGGTCGGGTCAATTTCAGAAATTCTGGCAAATACAGAGATGGACGGGGTCATCGCCACAAACACCACCCTCTCCCGGGATGGCGTTGAGGGATTGAAGCATGGCAGAGAGGCGGGCGGACTGAGCGGTGCGCCGCTTCGTGCAAAGGCCACCCATGTCCTCCGCCTGTTGAAGAGACATCTTGATGGCAAGCTGACGATCATCGCCTCCGGAGGCATCATGAACGCAAAAGACGCAGAAGAGAAGATCAAAGCTGGCGCGGACTTGGTGCAACTTTATACCGGCTTGGCATTCCGAGGCCCTCGGATTGTGCGGGAAATCGCCAATGCCGCCGCCATCTCGTTCCCACACTTCGCGTCCAGTGTGGGTTGAGGATCGGAATGCGGCCGCCATCTCACTCGTTGCGAGGCTCGCAACGAGCGGAAGTGTCTCGGCTTGAGACGTGATGCGTGATGCCCCACATGCGGTCATCGTTCAGCGACCGCTCGCCGCCCGCTCACCGTTCAATCTCCGTCACAATCCCCCTTTCCTTGAGATATGGCTCAAGCCTTCTCTCAAATCCATGCTTGCTGAAGAAGGCCAGCCTGAGCTCCTTGTCCGGAAAGCGATCCTCATGGAGACGGACCGCCTTTTCCATGAACTCGTCCACGGTCTTCCTGGTGATCTTGTTCAGATATCGGGGGAGATAATTCTTGCACTGAACCATAATGACGGACTCCCCTCCCTCCAGGACGACATCGATCTCCTCGCCGGTCGGCAGATGGTAGCCGATTGTGGGGACGAACGCCGTGACGCCGATCCCCCGAACGATTCCGCCCCTGCCCGAGATGATGTGCCGGACAAGCCTCAGCAGCACCTCCTGCTCATAATATCGGCCTTTGAGGTTGTTGTGCGCTCCCCGCAGCACCTCGAGCTTTTCCCGCAGTTTCTCGGCCTCGGCCAGGTCCAGTTCCAGCTGTTCGGAACAATCCCCGAGATGATCCAGCATGTTGTCGTTCCTGAGGTAGCTGTCGAACTCGTCGACGGGCAGGCCGTACAGGTCGGCGTTGACCGTCATCAGCACCTTCCTCAGCGTCCGGTCGAACACGCCGCCGTACCTGCCGCCTTCGTCCTCGATCAGATCGTATTTGTGCAGCAGCCTCAGCTCCCCCCGGAGCTCCTCCTCATCCATGTCGAGCGGCATGGCCCGCCTCAGCTGGCTCGGATAGTACCACTCCCCCTCGTGCCGGCACAGGAAGTATGTGATCTTGCGGAGGTTGACGCTGTTGACGCCGTTCATGGCATGAGAGAGATACTCCTCCCAGTCGCTCCTGATGCGACCCTTTCCGACCTCCCAGGAGATGGCCAAGGGTGTCGGAGAGTTGGGCGTGGCAGATGGCGGGGATCAGCAGGATTGAGACGAGGATTGTTGTTTTCATGGCTGAACGTAGTTTCTCCTATGGAATGAACGCAAAAACCCCGCCCAAATTGCCGAATTTCACCCAAATGTCCTGCCCCGCATTATAAACCGCCACAGAGCCAATGGCATGGGCGACGTTAGTACCGCTATCATCGACAATTTTCCGCCAACGGCCCTCAAACGGAAAAACGCCATAGGTTGACCGGAACTCCCATTCCCAATAATCATTATTTGATTTCCACCACAACTGCCCTCCGGTAAACGGAGGGAGAGACGTGTTCACATAAACAACGCCATCCAACGGCGGAGGGTAGTCAACCGTGGCCGCACCCCGTGTATCCACGCAGTAGCCGCCCATACGAACCGCAAGCGCACAGACATCGTCAAACGCATCAGGAGAAACGAAACCCTGATCCTCAGCAATCGCAAGATCCATGGCGGCAGACCGCCACGAGACATGGCCAGCGAGGAATTTGTCCCGCTCCGCCGTGAGCGCATCCCGCTCCGCCGTGAGCGCATCCCGCTCTGCCGTGAGAGCATCACGCTCGGACGTCAGCGCATTTCGTTCCGCCGTGACGGAGGCGAGGTTCCCGTTGAGCGTCACATTTTCGGCCCGTGCGGTGTCCCGCTCCGAGGTGACGGAGGCGAGGTTCTCCGTGAGCGTTGCGTTCTCCGCCACAGCCGTGTCCCGCTCCTGGACAAGAGCGTCAATGTCGCCGCCTATCTCGTCAATCTGGCTTTGAAGGGCTTCCCGCTCTGCTGTCAGGGTGCTGACCTGAGCCTGAAGGTTGTCCCGCTCAATGCTCATGTCCGCCAGCTCCTCCGTCAGCGTCACCACCGTCTCGTTCAGGCTCATGACCTCGGTGTCCGCACACGGCTGGTGCCCGGGGGAGCAGAACAGCTCCTCGCAGTCGCACTGGGCCAAGGCCGTTCCGCCGTGGGCGATCACCAAGATGGACACAATCAATTTGTAAGCTTGATACATGATAAAACCTCCTGATTGAAATTTTGTCGGGGTGGCTCATGCCACGCATCCGTCGTTCCCGCAAAAACACAAATCCCTTCCCATGTCTTGGAACGGGCAGGCTGAAAGAAACCCGGCTTTTTCTGGCGGTTGGGAAGTCTGCCCGGTTGAAAAAAA
>JAOZRQ010000037.1:2527-23715 GCA_029940115.1 Desulfobacterales bacterium | reverse complement strand
CAAATCCGAACCCCATCCCGCCGGATTTGGCAATCCGGCGGGAGCGAGGACGGGGTTTACCGAATATTTACAATGAAGGAATAACAAAATTGCACCAGACAGGCAATGAAAAAAGGAAGCGTGAAACGTGAAGCGTGAAGCGTGAAATGAGAATCATCCATCACATATCACGCATGACGTTTCACGTCTCACGTTTCACACCTCACGTCTCACGTCTCACGAGTCACGAGTCACGTTTCACGCATCACGAGTCACTTTAAGGATATGATTATGGAAAAGATATTGGAACTTAGGCATCTGACAAAGCACTACCCGATCCTCGGCGGTGTGCTTCGTCGGCAGGTGAATTCTGTCAAGGCCCTTGACGGAATAGACTTGGACATTTATCGCGGGGAATGCTTGGGAATGGTCGGTGAATCCGGATGCGGAAAGACCACCACCGGCAAGGCGATCATCCGCCTCCATGATCCCACGGGCGGCCAAGTGCTTTATCATGGCAAAAATGGTTCCCCGGCACCGGTGGACATCGCGGCGGTCAAAAAAAGATCGTTGAAGAAGATGGGCATCCGAAGCCGGCTTCAGATGGTCTTTCAGGATCCGACCACCTCCCTGAACCCCCGGATGCTCATCAAGCACATCATCGCGGAGCCGATCAGGGAGCAGGTGCGCATGACCAGCCGGGCGCTTCAGGATCGTGTCTTGGAATTGCTGAATGTGGTGGGGCTGACAAAGGATCATCTTCTCCGCTACCCCCATGAGTTTTCGGGGGGGCAACGCCAGCGCATCGCCGTGGCCCGGGCCATTGCCACGAATCCGGAGTTCATCGTGCTGGATGAGCCGACCTCCGCGCTGGATGTGTCGGTTCAGGCCCAGATACTGAATCTTCTCAAGCAATTGCAGAGAAGGCTGAATCTGACCTATCTCTTTGTCACCCATCATCTGCTGGTGGTGAAATATGTCAGCGACCGCCTCGCGGTGATGTATCTCGGGAAGATCGTCGAGATCGCGAAGACCGATGACCTGTTCGCCCGACCGTTGCATCCTTATACATATGCCCTGCTCTCCGGGATCCCGGTTCCAGATGTGGATTATCCATCGCGCCGCGTGGTCCTCTCCGGTGATGTGCCAAGCCCCATGAATCCGCCGGAAGGGTGCCGGTTCCATACCCGGTGCCCGTTTGTCATGGATCGTTGCCGAGAAGAGGAACCGCCCCTTGAGACGGTTCAGGAGGGCCATCAGACCGCGTGTCATCGCAAAACAGAAACCGAGAAGCTCTGGCAGGAGAGGGTGTCATGTTGACCGATTCGCATACTTCCTTATATGGGGTCATCGGCGATCCGATATCCCACAGTCTAAGCCCGGTGATGCATGGCCGTGCGTTTTCCCATGTCGGCCACAACGGGGCATATCTTGCCTTCAGGGTCAGAGACCTCGCGCCGGCGATTGCCGGCGTAAGGGCCTTGGGTATCCGGGGCCTGAGCGTCACCATTCCGCACAAGGTTGCGGTGATGTCCCTTCTCGATGAGTTGGATGAGATGGCGGAACGGATCGGCGCGGTGAATACTGTGATCAACCGGGAGGGGATGTTGGCCGGCTACAACTCGGACGGGCTGGGCGCGGTGAAATCCTTGTCGGAAAAGACGGTGATCAAAGGGAAGCATGTGGCCGTCATCGGAGCCGGCGGCGCGGCCCGGGCCATTGGATTCGGAATCCACGCGGAACAGGGGAATGTCACCATTGTCAATCGCTCGCCGGACAAAGGCGAGCAACTGGCAAGGGATATCCGCGCCGATTTTCTTCCCCTCTCCGATTTCAGAGGATCCGGATGGGATATCCTGATCAACACGACGCCCCTCGGAATGACGCCGAATACAGACACAACACCGGTTCGGAAAGCGTCTCTCGAAAAGGGGATGGTGGTGATGGACATCGTTTACAATCCCTTGAAGACTCGTCTCTTGAAAGAGGCTGAGGCGGCGGGTTGCATCACCATTGACGGTGTCTCCATGTTTGTCTGTCAGGGGGCCTTCCAATTTGAACTTTGGACAGGGGAGACGGCACCGGTTGAGGTGATGAGACAGGCGGTCTTGAAGGCATTGGGGCTATAGTCAGTCCAGAGCTGGGCCGTCTAAAATGCCGTTTTCAGCCATCATTTTTTGCCCGGCCTTTGGCCCCGCAAAATTCGACCACAATGCCCATCTCAGAAAGGGTCGGGCCAAGATTGGGAGGGCCAAAAGGCGGGCAGGGGAAATTGGCTGATTTGGACGGCCTAGTCCAGAGCCCCCGTGATGCTCGGCTGAACCATCTGCCGAATTTGTCAATTCGGTAGGGGCGGGAAGAGGCGTTCGGTTCGGACTGCCAAGTCCGAAGTGCCAGCAGGAGTGGGAAAAGGGGTTCATATTGGCAAGCTCAGATTTCAGTCAGGCCGGCATGAAATGGAAATTCACACCATAGTCCAGCAACGCATCGGTTCCCAATTCCCCCTGTAGGCGTTCCAGCGCGATCTGGCGATCCTCGTCAGCAGGCTCGGTCAGCGTCACCCAGAATTCATGGGGAGTGAGCGCCTCAACCCCCACGAATCGGACCTCCGGAAATTCTTTCCGCAATCCGGCAATGACATTCTCAAGAATCTCTTTCTGTTTGAAGTTCATCATGGCTCTGCAACCTCCGTAACATTGCCTGGACAAATTCTCCTGCCCGGCTGAATGCCCGTTCTCATAGCACCATTCTGCCACAGCCAGATTCTGTCTGGCTTTCTTTTTGAAATCACTGAAATTCGCCATGTCTCACAATCTCTTTTTCCGATCAGCACCATAAAATTGGAAATATCATCATAATGGATGATCTGTCAAGGATATTTTTTTGCAAACTCGGCCCCATTGATGTAAGTTTTCATCAAAAAAAAACCGTCAGCTTACGCTGGCAGGGTTTTTCTTTTGAGCAACCTGATTGTCCAAAGTGAACTTTGGCCTCCGGAAAGTGACTCACTCACTCTCCAGCAACACCTTGGCCCGGCTGACCAGAATCCGCGTGAATTTGTTGAGGAGCCGGGATTTGAGGTTCCAGCAATGCCAGTAGAGCTTGACAGGGGTTTGGCACGGCGGGGTCAGTTCAATCAGCTGGCCGACCTTGATCAGATGTGCGCCCTGCTGGTCCGGCAGTGTGCCATAAGCAAACCCTGAGAGGATGAAGTCCGCGAATCGCTCGGAGGAGGGGATGTAATGCGCGGGTATGTCCGCAGGCACAAACCCGAGTGCTTGGCCGAGCAACTTGTTGTGCAGAGCATCCTTGCGATTGAAAATGATCAGCGGTGCATGGCGCACGGCATCCATGGACAGGCCATCAGGGAACCATCGGGCGACAAAACCGGGCGTTGCCAGCAGGCGATAGGTCATATGCCCAAGACAATCCATGCGGCACCCCTGCATCGGCTGATCTTGGGTGCTGATGCATCCCACCACCGCTCCGTTCCGGAGAAGCCGATGGGTCTGATCCTGGTCATCTGCCCTGAGATCCAGAAGCACCTGCTCCTGCTCCACAAAGGGGCTCACTGCTTCGAGGAACCAGGTCGCCAAACTGTCGTCATTGATTCCCACCGCCATGGAGACGAATGTCTCATGCGGGGATGGGGAGAGCACATCCGAAAGGTTGTCCTCCAACAGTCTCACCTGCAAATAGTGTTTGATCATACGTTGCCCAGGCGGGGTCGCCTGGGGCGGCGAGCTTCGGGCCAAGAGAATCTGTCCGGTCTGATCTTCCAACAGCTTGACCCGCTGGGAAACAGCCGACTGGGTCAGATGCAACACTCGTGCAGCCTTTTCAAAGCCGCCCTCCTGAACCACAGTGGCCAATGCTTCCAAAAGTTTGTAATCGAGCATGTCAACCTCCGCAAAATCCGAAATCTGAAATCCGAAACAACCCGTGAACGTGAACGTGAACTTGAACTTATAATTGAACTCTGTGTACAGGACAAAAAGTCGCGAAGGGCGGGAAACCCGGCTTTTTCCCAAACAGGCGGAATCCCCAACTGCGAGAAAAAGCCGGGTTTCCTTCCTCAATCATTTTTTTTGTCCTGTACACAGAATTGAACTTATACTTGAACTTGAACTTATACTTAATACTTGAACTTGCTCGCAAATGAATGTTCACGTTCTCGTGCACGTTCACGTTTACAACAAACAATCTCTCAGTCATTAGCATTTTTAATATGAAATTAAAACTATTAATTTTACTTTTTCAAAATTGATGTTATTTTACCTTTCAGATGAGCGAAGGCGAAACTTTTTGGTATTCGCGACCGATTGACAAATACCGGCACCTTTCATTTATGGGTTCACATTCCAGTTTGCAGTTCCGCCTTCAGGCGGTCTCGCACCGCCTGAAGGCGGAACTGCAAACTGAAAAGTGTCATCCTTCATCTTTGACTTAAGGAGGTCATTATGATCAGTTCGGAAGCTTTGGCGATCACTTACGGGTTAAGCTCGGCCATCACATGGGGAGCGGGGGATTTCGGCGGTGGTTTTGCCAGCAAGCGGAGCAACGTGCTCACTGTCATTTTTTTCTCCCAGATTGTCGGCGCAACACTTCTCGTCATTCTGGCAATCGGCTTTTCTGAGAAGATACCCTCCCTGAACCATTTGTTTATCGGGGGGCTTGCCGGAATTTCCGGACTTTTGGGGCTGATTGCCTTATACAAAGGGCTTGCCCGGGGTCCCATGGGGATTGTCGCACCCACCTCCTCGGTGGTGACAGCGGCCATCCCGACAATTTTCGCGATGTTTGCTGAAGGTCTTCCGAAAACGACCCAGATGTTCGGATTCGGCATCGCCATTCTTTCGGTCTGCTTTCTCTCATACGCTGGCAACGGAAGGAGGATTCAGGCGCATGAATTGTATCTGCCCATCGGATCCGGTCTCGGCTTCGGTCTCTTCTTTATCCTCATTGGCAGCGTAAGCAGTGACGCGATTCTGTGGCCCCTCGTCGCGGCAAGAGTGGCGTCAATCAGTCTGATGACGGCCATTGTCATCACGCGGCGGCAGGCAATCGCACCATCCATGGATCAGCTCCCCCTGATTGCCCTAGTCGGCATTTTTGACGCAGGCGGGAACGCGTTCTTTGCATTGGCAACCGAGTCAGGACGGTTGGACATTTCAGCGGTGCTCGCGTCCCTCGGCCCGGCGGCAACGGTGTTTCTGGCCCGGTTCTTCCTGAAAGAACGCTTGTCGTTTCAGCAGGGGATCGGCTTGGTTGCCGCGGTTTCGGCCCTTGTTCTCATTGGGATATGATCTCTGGGTTCTGGGCTCCGGGGTTCTGAGTTCGGGTTCCGATAGCCTCCAGCCCATTGCCCATCACCCGTCACAAAAATATCGGAGGTGTTGCCATGGTGTTGCTTCTATTGATCGGCATCCTAGCCGTGTTGCAACTTGTCAGTTTAAAGGCGAAGATATATCAAAGCCCCTTGAGACTGGTCAATCTGACTGCCATAGAGGAGAATGTCAAATGGGAGTTGATTGGCAGATGGGGCTTGGACAGACTTTGACAAAAAAAGAAACTAAATTTTTCCTGTGTACAGGACAAAAATTCGGGAATGGGCGAGAAACCCGGCTTTTTCCCAGACGGGCCGACTCCCCAACTGCAAGAAAAAAGCTTGCCCCCGACGTTTTTTATCGGGGGCTGGGTTTCCTTCCTCAAATCATTTTTTTGTCCTGTACACAGCTAAATTTTTCCAAAAAACTTGGTTTCTTCCCCCTCTTACATGTGGAGTGCAAGGCAGACTTGCACGCCTTCCTTCCTGATGCCATTTTTTCACCATGCCCGTGCCCGATCCCAGAAGAAGCCGGGTTTGTCTGTCTGGCCTCGTAAGACATTTCCTCAGTTTGACCTTGTAAGACATTTCCTCAGTTTGACCTTGTAAAACATTTCCTCAGTTGCGGCATGAAAAATGTAAAATATTTGTGAGTCAATACCCGTGCCGTGCCCGATCCCAGCCCGACATCCGTGCCGGGAAGGGGCAGGGCAGGGACAGGGCACGGTCAGGCAGGGAACTTGTTCGGTGCCAAAGTCAAACTCTGAGATTCCAAAGTGAACTTTGGACTCCGGAAAGTGTCACTTCCAAAGTGAACCTTGACCTCCTTGATGGGTGAGCGCGTAAGAATTTCAATTGACAGGTTTTGAAAAAGTGGGTATCCTGACATCCGAAAACCATCCCTTCTGCCCTGTCAAACCGTTTGAATCCATGCCCAAGGAGGAGGCAATGAATGATCTCAGCCAATGCAAGGTGCTTCTCGTTGATGACACCAAATCAAACATCAACTTTCTGTTGCAGGCGTTGAAAGATGATTACAAGCTCAGTGTCGCGCTGAATGGTGAGAGAGCCTTGAAATTCGTCCAGACCACCCCGCCGGATCTGATTCTGCTCGACATCATGATGCCCGGGATGGACGGTTACGAGGTCTGCCGGCATGTCAAGAACGACACGGCCACACAGGACATCCCGATCATCTTCCTCACGGCCATGAACGAAGTGGAAAACAAGACAGACGGATTCAAGGCCGGGGCTGTGGATTACATCACCAAACCGTTTGAGGTTCTCGAAGTGAAGGCCAGGATAAACACCCATCTCTCCCTCAGACTGGCCAACCAGAAGTTGCTGGCCGCGAAGGAGGCTTCCGAAGCCGCAAATGAGAAGATCACCTCAAGCATCCAGTATGCCAAACTGATCCAGCGTTCACTCCTGCCGAATCCGGAAAATATGAAAGCCTTCCTCCCGAACAGCTTTTTCTTATGGTTGCCCAGGGATATCGTGGCTGGAGATTTCATATTCACCCATCGGTTTGATGACGGCCTCATCATCGCTGTGATTGACTGCACGGGCCATGGTGTGCCCGGGGCCTTTATGACCATGATCGCCTCCTCGGGCATGAGGCGAATCGTCAAAGATGAAAAGTGCCGGGAACCAGCTGAAATCCTGAATCTCCTCAACGGGTTCGTGAAAATGACCCTCCGGCAGGACACGGAGGAGGCCCCCTCAGATGATGGTCTGGATGCCTCAATATGTTCCATCCGCAGGTCATCGCCAGATGCGGCGAATGGCCAGATCACCTTTGCCGGCGCGAGACTCCCCCTGATTTGCATCTTCAAGGATGAATTGACCCTTGTGAAAGGGGACAAACAGAGCATCGGTTACAAAAAATCCGATTTGGGCTTCGCCTTCGGGAGTCATACCTTGGAACTGCGAAAGGGGATGTCCTTTTATATGTTCACAGACGGATTCGCGGATCAACTGGACGAGAAAGATGAGCGACGGTTCGGCAACAAGCGTTTCAGAGCTCTGTTGAAGAAGGGTGCCGGCCTGCCTTTTGAGAAACAGCGGGAGATGCTTGTGAAAGCCTTCAATGACTACAAAGGCAATGGGGAAAGGCAGGATGATGTGACGGTTGTCGGGTTTGTGGTGTGAGATGGTGTGCCTGACCAGATTCTCACCATGTCCCTTGCCCTGCCCGCGCCCCTGTCCCTGCCCTGTTCGGACAAGGGCAGAAGGCCAAGGGCAGGGCGGGTTCGGATTATAATTTTATGCATGACAAAAAAAAGGAGGAAACCATGAAAACTGTTTTGCATTTCATCATTGCAATGCTCTGTCTTCTCTGTTCGGGGCTGATGACAGCGGATGTTGTCTTGGCCGGAAATCAGAAGACGGTGGCACTGGTGATGAAGGATCTGTTCAATCCGTTTTTCGTGAATATGGAATCCGGGGCCAAAGCTTATGCCAAAAAGCATAACATCCCCTTTGAGGTCTTTGGCGTGGAAAGGGAGACCGAAGTTGAACATCAGATCTTCGGCGCGGAACTCCTGCTCGCGGATGCGGGAAACGACAACTGCTTGATCTGCAAAATTTCATTCGGCAAAAGGCGGACATGATCATCATCAATCCCACCAACTGGGCCCGGCAATGGAAATTGCCCATGCCGAAGGGATGAGGATCATAACCGTTGACCGGAAAACTTTGAGAGAGGACATTGTCCTCTCTCACATTGCCTCGGACAATGTTGCTGGCGGGCGGATGGCCGGGGAATTCATTGCAAGGCGATTGAGGGGCAAGGGGAAGATTCTGGAACTCGAGGGCATCCCTGGAACATCCGCAGCCTATGACCGCGGCAAAGGATTCAATGAGGTCATCAACAAACATCCGGGTTTGGAAGTCGCGGTCAGGGAGGTCGCTGATTTTGGCCGGAACAGGGCCAAGGAAGTCACGACGCAGATTCTGAAGAGAAAAGTCTCCTTTGACGCGATATTTGCCCATAACGATCCGATGGCTCTCGGAGCAATAGATGCCTTTGCCGCGGCCGGAGCGGTCAGCCCTCCTGTCATCGTCGGCTTTGACGCGACTCCCGAGGCGCTGGAGGCTGTCAGACAGAAAAAGCTTGCCGCCACCATCGCCCAGAAACCCGAAAGGATGGGATGGCTGGCTGTTCAAAGCGCGGTTCGGTCATTCAGCGGGGAAAAACTGCCCAAAGTCGCGTTTGTGGAATTGAAGCTGATTGACTTCGGCAAGCTCAGACGACTGACAAATCCAGAACCCCTGTTCCTGCCCGACACCGGGCACGGGCAAGGGGCGGGGGCAACGGCGGGGGCAGGGGCAGGGCGGGGAAGAGGCAATCCATGCTGGTTTTCAAGAGCACGAAACAGAAATTTCATATCATCGTGGGCTTCCTGATCCTTATCTTCTGCGTCGGATATGTCGAACTGGTGGTCTTCCTCGACAAGCTGAAGGCCATCTCGGAAGCAGAGTGGACATCTGCGGAGATGAACAAGGAGATCAAAGAGCTGGAAAAGGAATTCTGGAAACTCAGGTTCTGGGGAGAGATCATCCATGGCAAGAGTCATCCTGATGCGGACAAACAGTTCGGCACTTCCATGGAGCGCATTCAAAAGGGAATGAAAAGCTTTGATGCAAATCATTTGTCTCATGAAACAAGAGAGATATCCGGTCTGATGTCCGAATATGAAGACGCGTTCAACCGCCTGATCCAATTGGGAACAGACCGGAAGCTGAACCTGACTCGGATCAATTCCAGTTACCAGGTGTTCGCTTCCACCTTTCTCATGCAGAATGACATCGCCTCACTCCGATCGGTTCGCAATCTCGACAGATTCATGGGCACCTATCTGCGGAACCATAGGGATTCGGAATACTTGGCGTTTCAGATGGTTTTCGGATTGATGAGGAAAAGACTTTCCAACGCTCAGAACCCCGACACGCGGGTGGAATCCTACATTCGAAACTTGGACAATTTCATGGCGCATGATTTCAAGCTGGAAAAAGATATCCGGGTGGCAGAGAAACGCCTTGACGAAATCAGCACCGAACTGAGGGAACTCTTTTCCCATATGTCCCAGACAGCGGAGGAATTCTCCTCTGAAGCGATATCAACCGGAAATGACCTCCGCCGCGCGTTGCAACGGTGGTTTTTCATCTCTGCGGGAATCGCCTTTCTTCTGCTCCTGTTCATCCTTGAGGTGATGGCCACAAAGATTGTCAATCCGATCCGGCAGATATCGCGGGTGATGACAGAGGTGAAGGCCGACAATGACTCCATTCGCTTCTCCTCCCGCGCGAGGGATGAGATCGCCGACCTCGGATTCGCGCTCAACGACATGCTCGACACCATCAACCAGCACCGGTACCATCTCGAGGAGCTGGTGAAACAGCGGACCGCGGAGCTGATCGAGACCAACGAAAAATTGCGGGACCATGCCAGGGAACTTGAACTTGCCAGAAAGCAGGCAGAACAGGCAAGTCGGGCAAAAAGCGAATTTCTGGCCAACATGTCCCATGAAATCCGCACCCCCATGAACGCCATCATCGGCATGAGTGCTCTCGCGCTGGATACGGAACTGACCAAGGAACAACGGAGATGCCTGAGAGAGGTTCAGGCATCATCCCGGGACCTTCTGACGATCCTCAGCGACATTCTTGATCTCGCAAAGATCGAGGCGGATCAGATGGAGATTGAATCTGAGCCGTTCCGGTTCCATGATTTTCTGGAAGAGGTCACAGACAGTTTCAGAAACATGCCCTTGCAAAAGGAGATTCATTTTGTGGTGGAATTCTCGCCGGATGTGCCGGCCGGTCTGATGGGAGACGCGTCCCGCCTGCGTCAGGTTCTCCTGAATCTGATCGGCAACGCGATCAAATTCACCGAAAAAGGGGAGATCGCCCTCTCTGTCTCCGTCACGGACCAGCATGCAGACGAGGTGACGCTCACTTTCGCTGTCTCTGACACAGGCATTGGCATCCCATCTGAGAAAATGGATTCCCTGTTCAGGATGTTCACCCAAATTGACGGTTCCAGCACAAGGAAATATGGGGGAACCGGTCTGGGACTCCCCATCAGTGAGAAACTGGTCCGGATGATGGGGGGGAACGGAATTGCCATTGAAAGTGAGGAGGGAAGGGGGAGCGTATTCTCCTTCACTTCCCGTCTCGGAGTGAGGCCGATGTCTGAGATGCCCGCCAGAAAGACGGAAGCAGACACGAATGCGCCGGCAAAAGAGATCGGGGAGGAGACCGTTCAGGAGATCAGGGAAGATGAAAGCAGGCCTGTGGACATGAACGAACTTCTTGGATCGCTGAAACAACTCGGCACCTCTCTGAATGACCTGGACCCCCTCGGCAGTTCGGAGATCATCGAGGCGATCCTCAAATATGCCCTGCCCGGGGACATGGATGAGAGGATCAGAGAAATCAACTCCCTTGTCAATGATTTCGGATTTGACGAGGCAGGCGACATCCTGTCGGAGCTTATTGAAGCTGTGAGCTGTAAGCTGTAAGCTGTAAGGTGGAAGCTTACAGCTTACAGCTTACAGCTATTATTATGAAAGGAGGACCGAAGATGAGCGACGATCATTCCAAAGCAAATATTCTCGTGGTGGATGACACGCGGGTCAGTCTCCGTTTTCTGACCCGGATGCTGACTCAGGAGGGATATGATGTCCGGCCGGCTCTGAACGGCCGGCGGGCTTTGTCGAGTGTGCGGGAGGCACCCGTTGATCTGATCCTGCTCGACATCATCATGCCTGACCTGTCTGGATATGAGGTCTGCGAACAGTTGAAGTCGGATGAGCAGACTCAGGACATCCCTGTCATATTCATCAGTTCCCTCGATGAGATCATGGACAAGGTGAAGGCCTTTTCCATCGGTGCGGTGGACTATATCACCAAGCCCTTTCAGGCCGAGGAGGTGCTGGCCCGGGTGGAGACCCATCTCTCCTTGAGACGGCTGCAAAAGAATCTTGAGCTGAAGAATGCCCAACTCCGGAAGGAGATCAATGAGAGAAGGCAGGCGGAAAAGGCGCTGAAGCTGGCCCAGAAGGCGCTTCGCAGGGCCAAGGAGTCCGCGGAGGCCGCGAATCAGGCGAAAAGCGTTTTTCTGGCGAACATGAGTCACGAACTTCGCACCCCTCTGAACGCGATTCTCGGCTTTTCCCAGCTGACGGCCCGCAGCGGGGCTCTGGCCCCCGATCACCGGGAAAATCTCGGCATCATCTCCCGCAGCGGCGAACACCTCCTGTCTCTCATCAATGATGTGCTGGACTTGTCCAAGATCGAAGCCGGCCGCATCTCCATCCATGAACAAAGCTTTGATCTGCGCCGTCTGTTGAACGATATTGAGGACATGTTCCGATTGCAGGCCAAGGAGAAGGCGTTGCAACTGATTTTTGACCGCTCGCGAGATGTGCCCCAGCATGTGCGAACGGATGAGACGCGCCTGCGCCAGGTGCTGATCAATCTGCTCAGCAACGCGATCAAATTCACCAAAGAGGGTGGGGTCTCTCTGCGGGTCAAGCTCAAAACCTTGTCCCCGACATCCCCCGATACTTGTCCCCGACATCCCCCGATTAAAGACGTCGGGGGCAAGCTTTTATCGGGGAAAAGACATCGAGGGCAAGCTTTTGTCGGGGATCGAAACTCGAACATTGAAACACCCGCGCAGTCAACGGACAACGGACAACGCCCCACAGTCAACGGACAACGGACAACGGACAACGTCCTGCATTCCATTCTCTTTGAAATCGAGGACTCCGGTCCCGGGGTGGCTCCGGATGAACTGGATGATCTGTTTGAAGCGTTCATTCAGACAAAGTCGGGACGGGATTCTCATGAGGGAACCGGTCTGGGCCTCCCCATCAGTCGGAAGTTTGTCCAGTTGATGGGGGGGGATTTGACGGTCAGCAGTGAGCTGGGCCGCGGCTCAATTTTCAGATTTGACATTCTGTTCCAGATCGCTGACGCGGCCGATATCCAAACCTGCCAGCCCTCTCCCCGGGTGATCGCCTTGGAACCGAATCAGCCCCGCTATCGAATTCTGATCGTTGACAACAAAGAGAGCAACCGCCAACTGCTGATCAAGATGTTGAGTTCCCTCGAGTTTGAGCTGAGAGAAGCCTGTGACGGCCAAGAGGCGATTGACATATGGAAGGAATGGGAACCCCATTTGATCTGGATGGACATGCGGATGCCGGTGATGGATGGATATGAGGCCACCAAGCGCATCAAGTCGAATATCAAGGGCCAGGCCACAGCGATCGTCGCGCTGACTGCCAGCACCTTTGAGGAGGAGCGGGAGGTGGTTCTTTCGGCCGGCTGCGATGATTTTTTGCGAAAACCTTTCCGGGAATCGGATCTCTTCGAAATGATGGGAAAGCATTTGGGGGTGCGGTATGTATATGAGGAGCTCCATATGGATGAGAGTTCCCGGTTCACAGATGATGGAGAATGCGATCTGAATCCGGCCGCGCTTTCCGCGTTGCCGCCTGATCTGTTGGTGGATCTGGAACATGCCACCATCCGGGCGAACATGGATCGGATTGCCAGCCTTGTCCATGACATCCGTATCCATGATGAGGCCACTGCTGGCAAGCTGATGAAGCTGGCCGACGAATTTGACTATGCCAAGATTCTCGACTTGATTCAGCAAGCTTGATGTCCGGATTGGCAAATCGTTCGACGACTCGCCGAAGTCTGAGCGTTCGACTGAGCTCACGCCGAAGTCTTGCCGAAGACTGAGCGTTCGACTGAGCTCACGCCGAAGTCTTGCCGATGACTGAGCGTTCGACTGAGCTCACGCCGAAGTCTTGCCGAAGTCCGAAAACCAAAAAGGGAGATTGAAATGTCTGCCAATTCATCAAAACGTGGCAAAACATCCACCAGCTCATTCGGAACCCCCGGCCGAATCGGCCATGATTCGTCGAAATTCTACAAAAGTCGTCTGTATGAGGGCCTCAAAAAGGGGAAAAAGGTGACATATGTTGAAAACAGGATTCCCGAAGCGTATCAGAATCAGCTGTTCTGCAAGTCGAGCGAAAATATGGAGGAGTTGCCGGACAACAGTGTGCATCTGATGATCACGTCGCCGCCCTACAACGCGTCCAAAGACTATGACGAGAATCTGAGCCTGGAGGAACATCTCCGATTCCTGAGGCGGGTGTGGGAGGAGACTCATCGGGTGCTGGTTCCGGGGGGACGGGCATGTGTCAACATCGCGAATCTCGGGCGGAAGCCGTACATTCCGATTCACAGCCATGTCATCGCCGACATGCAGGATATCGGTTTTCTGATGCGGGGGGAGGTCATATGGAACAAGGCGTCGAGTGCAAGTCCCTCCACGGCTTGGGGGAGCTGGATGTCATCAGCCAATCCCGTGCTGAGGGACGTGCATGAGTATATCCTCGTGTTTTCCAAGGAGACCTTTTCAAGGAAGCGTGAACAGCGGGAGAACACCATCCGAAAAGAGGAGTTTCTCGAATGGACCAAAAGCGTCTGGACCTTTCCCGCGGTGTCGGCCAAAAAGATCGGGCATCCCGCGCCCTTTCCGGAAGAGCTTCCCCATCGCCTGATCCAGTTGTATTCGTTCAAGGCGGATGTGATCCTGGATCCATTTTCCGGTAGCGGAACCACCTGCGTCTCCGCACAAAAAGCCGGGCGCAACTATGTCGGATACGAGATCAATGAGACATACATCGAATTGGCAGGGAGCAGATTGATGCTTGATGTTTGATGCTTGATGTTTGATGCTTGATGTTTTCGGAAAAGACTGTTCCAACTGGCCCATTGCATTCTGGCCGACATCGGAATTTGCTGATCCTACTTTGTCACATTGCAATCTGACTCTCTAAGTTCGGACAAAATTGCGTCGAATTTGAAAAATTCTGTCAAGGGCCGGTGGGCCCGCTTGCGGAACTGAAGACCCATTATCTGGGTGATGATGAGATATGGCCGACACAGGCGGGCAGACATTCAGCCAGCAAGCGGAGAAGTGGAAGCCGAGTACTGAGCGAATTGAGAAAGGGGATATATAATCATGGCAACAGAAAAACGGAGCAAATTCGACATCCGGCACAAGGAGGCACTGAGACTCTGCCTGCGGGAATATTTCGAGCTGTTCTTTCCGGATCTGGCGAAGATCATGCGGTTTGACACCGCCAAGTTTCTGGACAAGGAACTGATCGCGCTGTTTGGGGAACCGAAGGGACGGCGAAAGGAAAAGGATCAGCAGAGGCTCACGGACGCCCTGATTTTGATTCAGATAGACCTGAACGGAACCTTGGAATGGATTCTGATTCACTGGGAACAGGAGAGCAAGAGAAAGGGAGGCTTTGAGGAGCGGATGTTCCACTATTTCTGCGGGATTTATTTCAAACATCGGAAGCTGATCTTTCCCATCGCGATGTTCACCGATCCTGCCAAGTGGAGAAAGCCGATCACGAAAACGTTCAACATCTCTCTGCTCCAGTATCCGGTGAACGAGTTCACCTACCGGCTGATCAAGCTGAAAGACTACAAGGCAAAGGAATTTGAGGATCTGGCCGGGAAGAATCCTCTGGCGGCCGCGTATCTGCCGCTGACAGACTATCCGAAAAGAGATCGGCCCGTGATAAAGGCCAAGGCGGTCAGGGGCATTGCCAAGATGCCCACAGGCCCCAAACGGGCAACGCTTTTCTCGCTGATCCAGGAGAGCATTCCCCTGAACAAAAGCGAGGAGAGGAAATATCAGAAACTGATTCAGACAGATCCGTTTTATGAGGAGGTGAAAATGCTGCAATCCATTGAAGAAGTGGGAATGGAGAGAGGGCTGGAACTCGGCTTGGAACAGGGCTTGGAACAGGGGCAGATTCTGACTCTGAGGAAAATTGCAAAGAATCTGCTGCAATCCAGAAAGCTGACCCAAAAGGAGATCGTTGCGGTCACCGGCCTGAAACCCGGAGAAATCAGCAAACTGGCCAGAACTTTGACGTCCTGAAGTCAATAACAGGAAGGAGTGCAAAAATGAAGCCGTCAGGCGGATTTTTTGCATTTCTTGAAACTCGATCATCAGGTCATTCCTGAGAAATCAGGAATCCACCGTCTCCCTGACGAGAAATGGATTCCTGCTTTCGCAGAAATGACAAGGAAACTTGGTGGGAGACTTGAATCCATGAAAACACTGGCGAGTGAGGGACTTTTCGGAGAGGGGCTGATTCCTGTGAACACGCTGGAATTGGTGGGACGGTACAATGCTTGTCTGTCGGATATCGGCATCGGGCCGACGTCCCTTTTGACGTTCTCCATTGACGGCATGGGGTGGAGCCCGGAGATCGCAGCCGAGAAAAAGGACAATTTCTATCTCTCCCACGGCGGGGCAAACCAGTTTGCCATTCTGTTGACTCCAAGGCAACACAAGCGGCCGATCTACTTTCCGTTCCATTCGTTCACCCGGGATCTGATGCAACAGATCTTTGACCGATATCTGAGACAGATCGCCGACATCACAAGAGAGACGGGGATATGGCTCGACATTGACCAGGATCTCTCCCATTATCTGAATCCCCTGGACCTGCTCATGGTGGACGCGATTGTGGTTCATCCCCTCACGGCGAGCCGCATCATGGAAGCCGCGAGGGAACAGCGGGAGCTGACCCGGCAGTTCACTGGCACCGACGCGTGGTTTGATCCTGAATTCAGAAAAAAGATCATTGACAGCGCGAAACGCCACGGCGATTTGCGGTACCGCAGCCTGATGATGCCTGACATCCCCTTTAATGACACCCGTTGCTTCCATACCATGGCCTTTGACGGGGTCTATCTGTTTCGGGATGTGCTCCGCCAAGAGAGCTCCCTGCTGATATTGGAAAACAAGGCATGGATGAAGGAGTTGGGGGATGACATGAAGGGGGTCTTTTCCATCGCCGACCGGATGCTCCACTCAAGTCTCATCCGCGAGGGACTGGTCAGGATCAGCCTGAACCATTACGAGAGGCATCCGCATCTCCTGGACATCAAGCGGGAGTGCATCTTCGTGGACATTCTGTCCGCACGCTGGCCGGATCTCGACTATGACGAACTCAACTTGGGGCAGAAGAAGCGGTATGTCCGACAGTTGAAAGAGGACCTGCCCAAGGAATTCTTTGAGATCGAACGGTTGGCAAAGCAGATCAAGGGCGGACGATCCCCTCACTCGCATCTTTCTCATGACATGACAAAGACCTTGGTGTACCCGAGTCCGAACCTCCCCGAACCCGTGCGGGACATGCTGTGGCAACTCATCACCGAGATCAGCCCGCTGGATGTGGTCCAGCTTTATACCTATAACAAAAGCAAATTCTTCGAACTATATCAGGAATGGCCCCCATGCAAGAAGAACTGGGCTGTGAAACTGATCAAGACGCATTATGTTCCGCGGATGAACAGCCTGTAGCCTGCATGATTCTGCGTGCGCTTCGTGAACTGACAAAATTGACAAGGCAACTGGGCATCCTTCATTTCATATGAAAAGTGGTTTGCACTTTTCGGATGGGAAAAGTTTGCAGTTCCGCCTCTCGGCGGCGCCACACCGCCTGAAGGCGGAACTGCAAACTTTTTCGTCTCAAAAAACTGTGAACTGATGAAGGATGCCGGCAACTGCAAAGACAGTTTCAGGAAATCCATATGGAGCAGACTAATACTTCAAGACAGAAGATAATGATTGTTGATGACGAGCCGAACAATATCCGAATACTGGCAAAGGTGTTGACAGGGGATTACAAACTGATCGGCGCGACATGCGGCCGGGAGGTGTTCGACTGTATTGAGAATGAGACCATTCCTGATCTGATATTGCTGGACATTGTCATGCCAAGCATGGACGGATACGAGATCATCAGGAAATTGAAAGCCGACCGGAGGACCCGGAACATCCCTGTCATCTTCACGACTGCGATGGACAAAGACATGGATGAGGTCCGGGGCCTGAATTCCGGAGCTGCGGATTACATCATCAAGCCCTTCAGCGCGTCCATCATCAACGCGCGGGTGCGGCTCCACTTGGAACGCAGCCGCATGGAAGATGAACTGCGGAAAAGCGAACGGAGATACCGGGCGGTAGTTGAGGATCAGACCGAACTGATCTGCCGGTTCCAGCGAGATGGGAGGCTCACCTTTGCCAATGGCGCGTATTGCCGCTGTTTTGGCAGACCCATCGAGGATCTGATCGGCCGGAATTTTCTCGACTTCATATGGAAGAAGGACCGGAAAAGAATGGAAACCCATCTTGCCTCATTCACCGCTGAGAATGCGGTGGCCACGGTGGAACATCAGGTGATGAACGCCACGGGTGAACTCCGATGGCATCAGCGGACCGACCGGGCCTTTTTTGATGATGGGGGCCGGATCATGGAATTTCAGGCGGTGGGCCGGGACACCACCGAGCGCAGACTCGCCGAAGAATCCCTGAAAGAGGCCATCCGGGAGAAGGAGGCCTCCCAAGCCAAGCTGGAAGCGGTCTTTCGCAGCATCCCCGAAGGCATTGTCACAGTGGATGCCGAGGCCCGGGTGATTCAGGTGAATGAACCCTTGGCGGATATCTGTCCCCTCGCTGATCAGATTATGCCGGGATCGCCGTTGGACCACCTGTCAGACTGGTGTTCGGGGCAATGTGTCAAAGTGATGCGTGTTCTGCTGGAGACCGGGCAGACCGTCTCGGACCATCATGTGGGATGCACCGACAAGGGCCATCCGGAAAAGCGCCTGAGCCTCACCACCTCACCCCTGCTGGATCACCGGAACCAAGTGATCGGCGCGATACTGGTGATCCGGGACATCACCCGTTTGGTGGAGTTGGAGATCAAGCTTCAGGAGCGCACCTCCTTCAAGAACATCATCGGAAAGAGCGAGGCGATGCAACGGATCTATGCGTTGCTGGAGCATTTCGCCCAAACTGAAAGCACGGTGCTGATCACCGGTGAGACAGGAACGGGCAAGGAGCGGGTCATGGAGGCGATCCATTACAGCAGCCTTCGCTCGGAAAAGTCGCTGGTGAAGGTGAACTGTGCGATGCTGGCCGAAAATCTGATTGAAAGCGAACTCTTCGGGCATGTGAGGGGCGCGTTCACCAGCGCGGACCGGGACAAGGTGGGCCGGTTCCAAAGTGCCCAAGGCGGCACCATATTTTTGGACGAGATCGGCGAACTGGCGCCGCATTTGCAGGCCAAACTGCTCAGAGTGCTGGAATATAAAGAGTTTGAACGGGTGGGGGAGAGCGAGACCCGCAAGGCGAATGTGCGGGTGATCGCCGCGACCAATGTTGATCTTGAGGATCGAGTGTATGGGGGACGGTTTCGGGAGGATCTCTATTACCGCCTCAAAGTGTTCAACATCCAACTGCCGCCTTTGCGGGAGCGAACTGCGGACATCCCGCTTCTCGTCAGGCATTTCATGGATCTGGAGGGGAAGAACACCGGAAAAGAGTTCAGCGGGGTGTCGGACAAGGTCCTCAGCATCTTCATGCGCTATCCTTGGCCCGGAAATGTGCGGGAACTGAAGAACGCGATTGAATACGCGTGTGTGCTCTGCCCTGGCGGGAGCATCGGCACGAAACACCTGCAACCGGAGTTGCTGGTCAGCACCCAGAACACCACCTTGAACAAGAATGGAAAGCCGGTACTGAAATCAGAAAAGGAGCTGATTCTCAATGCCCTGAACCAAAACAACTGGAACAAAAGCAAGGCCGCCAAGATGGTTGGGGTCAGCAGGGGGACCCTTTACAGCAGGTTGCGGAAGTATGGGATTGCCATCGGCGAGCAGTAAATTGAATATTGATTCATACGCTCGTGCCCTTCCCCAGTGTGCCCCACATTGAAACGCATCCGCATCACCTCATGAGATCGGATGGGCCGGGTGTCGCATCCCCTGAGTCCGAGAAACCAGCTTCCTGAGGCGATGGACAAGGCATCGAGCAACGAGGTCTTGCCTGTGCCGTTATCCCCGACGATGAGGTTGAACCGGGGATGAAACGAGAACTCACGGTCTTTGAATCCTTATGAAATTTTTGACAATGAGGTGGTCTATGCGCATGATGGCCCGCTCTCTTTCAATTCTCAGCAGATCGAAAAGTTTGATTCCCCCAACTTGCAAATGTGCCCATTTGCAGACCGTCCAGCAAGTGTTCAATTTGAACATTCTGTCTAGACAAAGTGTTCAATTTGAACACTTTTAAATGGCTTCTATTTTGTTATACTTGAAAAAAAGCATCCTGCAACCTGCTGATATTATAGGATTTAAAAAAATAATGAGGGATTTTGGCGTTCTTGGCACTCTTCTTGCTATACTATAATATGGTACCTGACCAAATAAATTCTGATATGTTCAGGATTCCCCAAGGGCTTCTGAAAAATGCCACCTGTCAAAACTTGTTTGGTCAGGCAATAGTATGTTTAAGGAGGTGATAAGCAAGTATGTGAATATGAGAGTTTCGGTCCGCTTCAATCATGTATTTGACACAAACGCACTATGATTTTTCAAAAGGAGGTCGAAATGAAACGACTAGGCAAAGTTTTAATCCCGCTGGCATTGGCCGTTTTTGTCATGCCGCTTACCGTTCACGCATACAGCTACATGGCTGTCAAATTCAACAATGCGGGAGCGGTTCAGGTTGAGTTTGACGACACCGAAGTTTATGAGACAGGTAAGGAACGTTCCTATTACGGAAGTGGCGGACCCTTTTCAGTCCAAATCGCTGATGAGGAAGGCGATTTGGTGCTTAACGGAGACGGGGGCGAATGGTTCAGGGCCTTTTGTGTGGAACTGAGCCAGCATTCCGGGGTCACGGACATTGATTTGGCAGATCCCAGCAGCCTGCCCGGGCGCACAGAGGCCGCATGGCTCATGGAGAACTTTCTGGATGATGACAATCTCAAAAGCGAGGAGATGAGGTCGTTGCAGGTTGCCATCTGGGAAGTGGTGAACGATCACAATGAGGGTCATGCCTACGACTTGGAGACCGGAGATTTTGTCCTGATCGCGGAAGAGGATATGAGACTGACGGCCGAACTGAATGCGGATGTCAACCAGTTGAGCGACAGTGACTTGAGAAAGCTGCACAATACCGAATACAGCTGGTTGAAAAAGGTCAGGGACGGGAAGACCGACACCAAGGGCCTGTGGGATGATGCCAGACTGGAAGCCGAACTTGCGAAGAAGGGGACGCTTCTGAGCGCGGCAGAACTGAAGAATCTGTTCGCCCCAAGTCTGTATGCCTATGAGCTGAAATACCGGAAATATGTTGACCAAGGAAAGTGGACAGAAGACAAACTGGCCGACTGGCTTGCAAGCAAAGGCAAGCTGACCCGTGAGGATCTGGAGGCCCTGTACACTGATCCGAATGCCGGCCATCTGGGCATCAGCCAACTGGATGCCGATCAGTTTGAGCAAGTGGAGAGCAGGCTTGCGAGTTACAATGTGAAAACCCGGAAGTCCAATGAGAAAAAGGTTGCCACGCAGGGACGGACTAGGGAGATAGCTGGCACCTATCTGTCGGAACTTTCGGCACTGGCACCTGAGGAATTCGCCGCATTTGATGCAGACGGTTTGTATCAGGTGGCCATGACCCCCACCAAACAGGACTTCATCGTCAACATTGGGGGCTTCGGCGGGCCTGGTGGGGGAGGCGGCGGTGCCGCTGACGCCCCCGAACCGGCCACCATGTTCCTTTTGGGTTCAGGTCTGGCAGGGCTTGCCTGCCTTCGGAAGAAGTTCGGCAAAAAGGCCTAGTTTTAGTCCATGAGTTCAATCGGGTTTATAAAAAAAGCAGAGCCGGAAAGGCTCTGCTTTTTCTTTGACCGATCAGAGAAACCCGGCTTCTGGATCTGGCACCAGTTTGTTGCAACCCGATCGTTGG
>JAOZRQ010000037.1:0-2427 GCA_029940115.1 Desulfobacterales bacterium | reverse complement strand
TCAGAGAAACCCGGCTTCTGGATCTGGCACCAGTTTGTTGCAACCCGATCGTTGGCCACCTCAAAAGTGAAGCCGGGTTTCTTCGCGGGTCACGACGATGCCTTGAGAACCTCTGTCAACGCCAGCACGACCTCAAAAAGATCCCCCACCAGTCCATAATCGCATTTCCCGAAGATCGGCGCCTCTTCATCGGTGTTGACGGCCACGATGACCTTGGCGGTCTTCATGCCGGCGAAATGCTGTATGGAACCGGAAATGCCGCATGCGATGTAGAGTTGGGGGCTTACGGTCTTGCCGGTCTGGCCCACCTGCATGTCATGGGGCGCAAACCCCGCGTCCACCGCGGCCCTTGACGCGCCCACCGCCGCACCGCCCAGCGCGTCGGCACATTCATGAAGCACCTTGAAGTTCTCCGCCGAGTTCATGGGACGGCCCCCAGAGATGATGATGTTCGCCTCGGTGAGATCAATGGTCTCGGATTCGGCCTTCTTGACCTCTTTGACCCTTATCCGGCCGGCCCCTTCCACCGATGCCTGATAAGGAAGGATGTCAGCCTCACGGGGATCAGGTCGGCTCCTGATGGCGTTGGGCCGAATCCCGCAGATCAGCGGCGTTCCTGACAATTTGAGCGTTGCCAAGGTTTTGCCGGAAAAATGCGACTTGGTCACGATCCCCTGACCCAGATCCACCTTCAGGCAGTCCAAGGCAAGCGGCGCGTCCAAAATTGTGGCGATGCGGGCAAGCAAATCCCGTCCCCTCGGGCTGTTCAGCCCCAGCAAAGCCTTCAGTTCAAAATGCCTGACCGCGTCAGCAATCGCCTTTGCCAAGGTCTCCGGATCGGAAGAGAGTTCCGCGCCTTCCACCGCCAAGTCAACCACCTTTTCCACCCCATACGTCTGAACCGCGTCCTTGCATGCGTCCGCGGTTCCGTTCACAGGAAAGGCGTAAACCTCGTCATCCCCTTCACGGGCCCCGGCAATCACGCCGAAATTCGCCTCCCTGACCCGGTTGTCATTCATCTCTGTCAACACACCTGTTCTCAACATGGTTTCCCCTCTGTCAGTTGCTGGGCTATGGGCTTATGGGCTATGGGCTTATGGGCTATGGGCTTATGGGCTATGGTGTCTGGCTCCAGATGCCCTGATGATCTTCGCCGCTCGCCGCTTGCCCCTCGCCCCTTACAAGACCTTTGCATCCTCTCTGAGCCGTTGCACCAATTCTTCAGCCATCTCCTTGGGGCTTCCCCCAATCATCTTGGCCTGCCCCCTTTCCGGCATCTCTTCCAGTTTCAGGAGTTCCGATGAGGCGGCCGGCGTCTCCAGTCCCAGATCGGCAAGATTGAACTGGTCAATCTTCTTTTTCTTTGACTTGATGATCTCGGTCATCTTGGGATACCGCGGCTCGTTCAGCCCCTTGGATGCCCCGACCACACAGGGCAGGCTGATCTCCAGCATCTCCCGCTCACCGCCGCCGACCTCGCGTTCGGCAACCGCTTTCCCCTCTTGGATGGAGAAGGTCGTGACTTCGTTCACGGCCGGCATGTCCAACGCGGCCGCGAGGCGGTAATGGGTTTGCATCCCTTCGCCATCCACCGACTGCTTGCCGGTGAAAATCAGATCCGGCGTCCCATCCGCGTGGATCACTTTTTTCAGGGCTTGACTCGTCACCATGCTGTCAACCCACTGGGCATCTGCCTGGATATGAATCCCCCGGTGTGCGCCCATGGCCATCGCGTAGCGAATGGTACTTGCCGCCGCCTCCTTGCCGACGGTCACGGCGATGACCTCTCCGCCCTCCTGCTTGACAATCTTGAGGGCCTCCTCCACCGCGTACTCGTCATACGGATTCATCACAAATTTGACCGATTCGTCAAAACCGGCATCCCCGACAATATTGATCATTGCAACCGTGTCCGGCACATGCTTCAGACAGACATAGATTTGCATACTTGTTCCTTTCAGAAATTCAATTTACGAGATGTGCAATTTTCTCTGGCATTCCTGCGAAAGCAGGAATCCAGCGTACGCAACTTTCTCTGGCAGTCGAAAAAAGTTGCACATGGCGTCAATTGGGTTAACCCTGACTGAGCAAATTCCCTATTTCTCGGATTTGCCAATCGTTCGACTGAGCGTTCGACTGAGCTCACGCCGAAATCTCACGCCGAAGTCCGAAACGAGCGTGGGCCACCCATTTCCCCGCTCCTGCCGGATATTTCCCCGCTCCTGCCGGATTGGCAAATCCGGCAGATGGAGGTTTCGGATTTGCCAATCGTTCGACTGAGCTCACGCCGAAGTCCGAAACGAGCGTGGGAGATATCACAGCCCCTGAAGGGTGATGACGATCGTTCCCACCAGCATCAGCAATGCGCCGCTGATGCGAAAGCCCATGTTCTCCTCCTTGAAGATCAGCTGGCCATAAAACACGCTG
>JAOZRQ010000366.1 GCA_029940115.1 Desulfobacterales bacterium | reverse complement strand
TTCGTCTCAGTTGGCGGTTCCGGCAGTGGATTCCTGCTTTCGCAGGAATGACAGGTCATGCTTCGTCTCAGTTGGCGGTTCCGGCAGTGGATTCCTGCCTTCGCAGGAATGACAGGCCATGCTTCGTCTCAGTTGGCGGTTCCGGCTGTGAATTCCTGCTTTCGCAGGAATGACAGGTTATGTTTCGTCGCTCATGCTCTCCTGGGATGGCACCTCTGTCTGCAACTTTTCCAGTTTTTCAACCGTTTTGGTCAGTGACTCGACTTTGGCACTCAGCATGACCACCTGCTCGTTTGTGGCGAGGTTCATCTTCTCCAGCCCCTCGTTGACCCGCTGGTCAATCTTGTCCGTGATCCATGATTTGAAACTTTCGGCATATCCCATCAGCTCACCTTTCAGCCTGCCGGCTTCGGATTCGGTGATCTCCTTGTTTTTGACCAGCATTTTGACCAACTTGTCAACCTCATCCTCGGCCATGGTCAGGGTGTTCTGCCACAGGGCATTGTATTTTTTGGCATAGTCAAGAACCGTGCCCTTGCCTTTCCGAAGCAGATCGGTCAGTATCCCGGACACATCGGAGTCATTCTCCGATGTGTTCTCCCGGGCCAGGATCTGGGAAAGCACCGAGGAGGTGATATCCTCGCTGGTCTCATTGTCTTCAATGGATACCTGTTCCCCCGCCTTGACCATATCCGACAGATCATCAAGGGATATGTACTTCTTTTCCGTGGTATCGTAAAGTTTCCGATTGACATACTTCTTTATCTTGCGTGACATGATTCTCCTTCCATGTACATCAGTGACCAGTGACCAGTGACCAGTGATCGGTTTGTTTGTTGTCGCAGGCTTCATGCATGTTGCTGATTCTAACGGATTTTGTGGTTGATTTCATTGGGGTTGATTTCAGACAGTTGCGATCCTGAAAATCAGTCCGAGGGAAGGACAACCCTCACAAACCGCGGATGAGCCCGCACTCTGCCCAACACGCAGGCCATCTGCGTTCATCTGCGTTCAGCCCGTGTCGGAAACCACAAAAATCGTTAGAACTAGGCATGTTGCGATCAATCCGGCAATTTTGTCAATTTTCAGTCACTTTGTCAAGAGTGAACTCTGTTGACACAAGGCAATCCTGCAAATTGCCCGATGAATGTCTTTTTCCATACTTCTTTCATGCGCCCAAGCATCTTCACGATGTCCGTAAGGCGTGAAACGTGAGACGTGAGGCGTGAGACGTGGGGCGTGAAAAATAAATCACGCATCACGCATCACGCATCACGCCATCACGCCATCACGCATCACGTTTCAGCGCATCCACTCTGGTGTTCAGCGCGTCCATGGTCTCATTCAGCGACTCAATATCTTCCTTGCTCGGCAGGTCCATCTTCTCCACAACCGTTTTCACGCCGTGGGTGATTTTTTCCTCCACACCTTTCACCGGAAGCTCGGGTAACAAGGCTTTGCCTTTTTCAACAAACCGGTCTGCGAGAATACGGGCATCCTTTTGCAGGCCTTCCGTGAATTCCTTCCCCCTTTCAACCGCCTTCCCGACATATTTGTCATTGTACTCCCTGACGGTGCTTGTGAAGGCATCTGCGGCCTCACGGGCGGTTCTGACCAGATAAAACTCGGATTCGGCGTCCGCCGGTTGATCCGAAGTCTCGTCCACTTCCGCGGAGCCTTTCTTTGCAACAAGGCGATCCACCAGAAGGCTGGCATCCTTTCTCAGCCCTTCCTTAAATTCCTTCCCCTTTTCAACCGCCTTTCTGACATATTTGTCATTATACTCGTTGACGGCGTTCGTGAAGGTTTCCGATGCTTCACGTACAGTTCTGACGACAAAGAACGGGGACTCGTTGTACGCTTCCTGGGTCAAAGTTTCGGTGGTCATGGCTAACTCCTCCTGAATTAAAATGTTTGCTTAAAATATGGCAACCTTTCAGCCTTAATAATTTAAGGATGAACGGTTCGTTTTCATGTTTCGTTGTGTGGGTTATGACGCATTGCGTCATGACTTAAATATGACACGTTGCGTCATTTTGTCAAGACCCTCTCTGAAAATTTTTTGAAAATAATTGGACAAAAATTTTCAACATCCCTTCAGGCTCAGATTGGGAGAATTCAAAGCATTTGGCCTTGATCACTTGATTCGGACTGGCAAACCCGAACCATATGAGTTGATGAATTTCATGACGCATTGCGTCATGACTTAAATATGACACGTTGCGTCATTTTGTCAAGACCCTCTCTGAAAATTTTTTGAAAATAATTGGACAAAAATTTTCAACATCCCTTCAGGCTCAGATTGGGAGAATTCAAAGCATTTGGCCTTGATCACTTGATTCGGACTGCTGTGGACAAAAAATCGCGAAGGCGAGAAACCCGGCTTTTTCCCAAACAGGCAGAATCCCCAACTGCCGGAAAAAGCCGGGTTTCTTTCCTTGATTCCAGCGAAAGCGGGAATCCATTGCCAGTTGGTTGTTGCCCATTGTCTGTTGCCAGTCGCCAATTGCGGACCAATCCTGCCAAGCCAAGCATTCCAAGGCGTCTGTCATTCCTGCGAAACTGCGAGGGCGGGAATCCGCTTCCGATTGTCTGCCCGTTGCCATTTGGCAGTTGTGGACAAAGACCTGCCATTCCTGCCGGGCATTCCACGGCATCTGTCATTCCTGCGAAGGCGGGAACCCACTGTCAGGCATTCCACAGCACCTGTCATCCCTGCGAAGGGCGACAGGTTGTGTCAAGGAGATCAGCTACGTCCCGGATGCCGACCACAACGGTGTTGACAGCTTCGAGATCCAGGTCTCCGACGGGGAGCTGACCGACACCATGCTCGTCTATGTCTGCATCGCGGCCCGGAACGATCCCCCGGACTTCTCGGATGTCGGCCTTCCCGGCGGGGTCCGGGGGGAGCCCTACGCCCACACCCTCACCGTGGCCGACCCCGACGCGGACGACACTCATGTCATCACCGCGCTGAACATGCCTGACTGGCTTGGGCTGACCGACAACGGGGACGGGACCGCGACACTTGCGGGTCTGCCGGCGGAGAACGGCACCACGACGTCCGGATCCAGGTGCGGGACTCACACGGGGAGACCCACGTCCGAACCTTCGTCCTTGGTGTCACCGAGAATCCCGTGACCGTCACCCTGACCGGAAACCAGGTGCATGAGCGGGTTCCCCCGGGGCCACGGTGGGCATCATCGAGGCCCACGGCGAGGACGCATACACCTACGAGCTGACCGGCGACTGTCCGGACAACGAGTATTTCGCCATTGAGGGCGACATCCTCGTGACGGCCGCGGTCCTTGATCACGACGTTCGGGAGGACCATGCCATCTGTGTCCGGGTCAGGGACGGAGCGGGTCGAGAGGTTCGACATCGCCGTGGTTCCGCACGAGGCCCCGGAACTGTGCCCCCTTTGCCAGCATGCCCACGTGACACTCGATCCGATGAGCGAGGATGACGAGGGGAACAACGGGAACAGTGTCACCGAACTCCTTGAAAGAGGCGGCTTTGAGGCCGGGGACGGGTCCCCGCATCAGGGGATTGCCGTGACAAGGGCAGACAACACCCACGGCGTCTGGCAATATTCCATTGACAACGGCGGGGAGTGGCGGGACCTCTCCCTCCCCGGTCAGATCGTCGACATGTCCGAGACTTCCCGGCTGTTGCCCGCGGATGGTCCCCATCGCATCCGGTTCCTGCCGCATCCCTTGGACGCCGACGAGATCATGGCGACCCTCATGTTCCGGGCATGGGACATGAGCACGGGAATCGCGGGCGGGACCGCGGACACGACGGAGAGCGGTGGAAGGACCGCGTTCAGCGCGGACGTGGGCGAGGCCGAGGTCACGGTCCTGGCCAAGGTCGGGTATGTCTCCGTCACCATCACCGGCAGGGTGACGGATGACGGGGGCAATCCGATGTCGGGCGTGATCGTGTCGATACGAGGGAAGGGCGACCACCGGGCATGACGGGGAATATGGGATCATGGCCGGCCGCTACCTGAAGGACCATGAATATGTGAGGGACAAGGACATATACGTCATTGAGGCCTCCATACCTTACGAGGCGCCCGAAAGCATCGTTCACATCCCCTTCACGGAGCGCATCTCCTTCGCCAATGAGAATGACATCGTCAGGGACATCCTCCTGCTTCGGAATTATGAGGATGTCATCTGCGGAAAGGTCTGCGACACCGTCGGGAACCCGATTTCCGGCGCGCATGTCGAAGGACAACGGGGAGTCCACTGGCAGCGGCAGGAGACGGTGACCGGGGACGACGGCATCTATTGTCTCGACCAGCACTGGTACGAGGTGATCATCGCCACGGCCCCCGGACATGCCCCACAGGAGAGATTTCCCGAGGACGACGGGGCGATCAACTTCTACCTCGAACTCCCCGGCCTCATCTCGGGCCATGTCCGGGACATTCACGGAGCGGGGCTGGGGTCGGTTCCCGTGGAGATTGTCTCCGAATCCTCGGATTACATGAGAAACACGCTCACCGACGAGGACGGCCATTATCTCGTTGACGATCTCCCGGCAGATGACCATTACACGGTCATCGCATATGCCGATCATGAGGAACCCCGGTCCGAAAGTCGGAGACGAACAGGTGATGAGGTAAATTTTGTCTTTGGTCAGCTTCCGGATGGGATGTCGGGCATCGTCACAGATCTCGAAGGCCATCGCCCGCCTGAGGGGGTCAGGGTGATCGGGACGGTCTTTGAGGAGGCGGGTGACGAATGCGTCATGAAAACAGAGGCGAACATTTCGGGAGAGTTTGATCTCACCGATCTTTCCCCGGATGTCGGATATCACCTGAGACTCACGGCATACGGCAGCGACATGCCGGTTTCGGCCCAATGGCATGCAGAACCTCATGGCTTCAAGGATCGTGCCGATGCGGAGACCTGTCTCCCCGGAACAGTCGTGACATTCCGCCTTGACGGGCTGTGGGATGGAAAATGAGTCTCACAAAACAGAAGGAGAACCATATGAAAATCATGCGGCATATGCCAATCATTGTGCTGGCCGCGTTTTTGCCCTTGCTGTGCGACGGCGTTTCAGGGGCTCAGGATGTCGGGCTGGCCCGGAATCCGGGATCCGGACGCTCTCTGATATCCCAGGATGTCGGACTGGTCCGGAATCTGAAATCTGCCAGCCATTCCCCCGGGGACCTGCCCTCCCCGGACCATATGATATCGGTGCAATGGGAACAGGCCGAGGGTGATCCTCGGCTCTACTTTGTCCGATTTGACACAGACCCCGACTACACATTCGACGACCTGAACACCGTCGGCGCATACCGCATAAGATGGCCGTTGCGTTATCTCTGGACTCCCATGGAATCGGAGCCGGATGATGTGGCCTATTATTTCCACATTGCCGCGGGTGACAAGGAGTGGACTCCCGGCCTCACGACGACCATGGGTCCCTTCCGCATTGACATGGTCCCGCCATATGATGTGGGCGTCACCGCGCCGGAGATCACCCCGACCCGGACGGTCACGCTGACCCTGGGATCCACCAACGCCTGCCTGGTGCAGATATCGAACGAGGGCCACGATTCCACGAGACAGGGCCAGGAGGAATGGGACTTCCTGGCAGACATGGCGAACCACGGATGGGACCTCCTGGTGGGCCAGGAGGAGCATGGGACGACCGGATGCCGGGGCGAGCGGACCCACACCAGGGAATGGGAGCTGCCCCCGGGTGGCGGGGAGCGGACCGTTCACGTTCGCTTCGCGGACCTTGCCGGAAACTTCGCGGACACCTCGGTCACCATCCGCCATCTTGTCGGGGACTTGGACGCGGACCTGACCGTGGGCCTCCGGGATGCGGTGCTCGCATTGCGGGTGCATGCGAGATGACGAATGTCAACAACTTTCTGCGCCACAAACCCGCAAAAACCCAAAAAAACGATGAATCCCACGCCAGCAAAGAAAGACGGCAATCTGTGGAATCCGCGTAATCCACCTGATCCGCGGTTCGAATGCGAGGAAACAACACTTTGCCTGACATTCCAAGTTTTTCTTGGTAACAGGGGAAACGCGTTGAAACGCAAGAAGGGCTGCCCAGTCATTGAGGTTGAAAGGCAATGAGTCTCAAATTGTGAAGGTTGAAGGGCAATGAGACCGCCCTTCTTGAACTCCCTTTGTTGAGCTCTCCCACACTTGAACCGGTGCCCTGAAAGCTTGCGCTGAACCCTAGTTGAACCTTCTGGCGGGCCAAATCAAAGATGGACAAAAGTTGTTTGCCAGAAAGCCGGACAAAAGTTTCACCCACATTCGACAATCGACGCAAAAAAACGGCAACCACCAACATGGCGGAAACAAACAAACCAGAACCCTACAGAAACAACTCACCAACTCATTAAACTCTTTAAACTCACAAACTCTTAAACTTGATTTACATGGGAGAAAACATGACAAACCGTCTCAAAACCAACCTGACCGACTTCGACGGATGCGGACCCGATGAGGGCGATCCCTGCTGGCATGATGGCGACAGCAGGGAGCATGTGAAGGTGTGGGCCGACTGGACACGGACATGACCCTCCACCATGCCAGCAACCGGGTGACGGGATATGAGAGGGTCATCACCGTTCCGGCCAGCGGCGAGACGGTTCCGGCCAGCCTCAGGGAGATCGTGGTCAGGCTCGAGGTGGCCGGCCGGAGGATGGAGCAGGTTCTGGAACCCCGGCCCCATCAGCAGGCGAAGTTCGTGTGGGATGGGCTTGACCATCTGGGCAGGCGAGTCACGGTTCCGACATATGCCCATACCAGCATAGGATTCGTCTATGACGGCTATTATCGGGTTCCGGCGGATCCGCTGAGGCAGGCGCAGGCGTTCGGACAGTTCGGCACTGATGTGACCCCCATCCCGACCCGGGAGAGGGAGACATTGTGGAGACGTGACAAAATCCCTCTTGACATCAGGCCCGGGGGGAGCATTGCCGAGGGCTGGACCCTTTCCGTCCATCATCAGTCAAATCCGACGGACACTTCCGTCCTGATGAGGGGGGATGGGACAACAAGCAGGACTGAGAGGGCGGGCTTCGTCACACTCGTGCCCACATTCGGATCTTACAG
>JAOZRQ010000365.1 GCA_029940115.1 Desulfobacterales bacterium | reverse complement strand
TCAGGAGAGTCATTCCCCTGACATTTGCGACATATGATATAGGCAAATGAGGGGGGTGTCAATTGGGAAAATGCTTATTTTTTCTAGGAAAATGCTTAGGCTCCAGGAAAATGCTTAGATGATCGTGGTCAGTTGCCGGTTGTCAGTTGTCCAACAACTGGCGACTGACAACTGACAACCGACAACCAACAACCAACAACTGACAACCGACAACTGACGACTCATCCAGGCCCGTATCTCCACGCATCCAGATCGATCAGGCCGGCATTGATGGCGTGTCTCACCAGATCCCGCTTTGGCGGGAATGACAGAGGGAGGGCGGGAATGAGACTGGCGAGGACGGAGGAATGACAGGGACCTCGCTCATCCGCTCCCCGGCGCGAACCCGTCCTCCGAACTCGGATCGACATGATACCCGGGGCTGTTGTAGAGCTGGATCAGCCGCAGCAGCTCGCCCAAGCTGATCCGCCAGTCATGGGGCGAGTAGTCCGAGGCGTGGGGCCAGCACCCACTCGTTACCGTGAGGCTCTCCGTCGGCTCATATCCATCCTCGGTCCCGGAGGCGCAACGGTATCCGCCCACGGTGTACAGCTGAACCACACGGAGCATCTCGGAGAGGCTGACGCGGATATCCCGGTCCTGATCCGCGGCGTGGGACAGCGAGCGCATGTGGTCCGACGGCGGGACCCCCTCGCCCAGAGAGTCGCCGGTCACGGCGTCGATGATCGCCACCTCACGGCGATACCCCTCCTCCAGGCTGTCGTCGTGGACGAGCACCCAGCACGGATTCCGAGGCGTCGGCACGTTCGGAAGGATGGCCGACGCCGGAGACAGGAGGTAGAGGCCGGTGCCGGCCAGAAGCTCCGAATGGCTGCCGACCACGGTCCACGCGTCCTTTCCTGTGAGCATGTCCGTCGGCAGGCTCTCCGGCAGGTCGTCCCGCCAGTGCGTCTCCTTTGAGACGAGGACGCCGGTCTCCCGGTCAAACTCGTAGATGAGGACATCCCCCTCCACCCTCGCGGCATCGAGCGTCCGCCGGTGGAGGCAGACGATTCGGTCGCCGACCTCATGGCGATCGAACCTCCCCTCCGCCAACTTCTCGCCGATTCCGAACCTGGAGAACTCGTCCGCCCCGATCTTCCCGGGGGTCAGCAGATCCTCGAGCATGTAAATTCTCTGTCCCGCGTCGCCTAGGGCCAGCATGGCGTCGGTGGTGCGGCCGGTGACGATCACGATGGCGAGCGCCGTTCCGGGGACGACAGGCTCGATGGTCGGGGTGTGAAGCCAGACGACCGCCTCGTATTCCCCGCATTGGGCGAACGAGCGCACCAGATTCGTGCGTCTGGCCAGCTGCCAGACCCTCTCCCCCTCGTCAGCCCATGAACCCCGAAAATAGTCGCTTTCAAGGATGATGGCCTCTGAGGGGGCCGCGTCTCCCGAGTCCTCAAAGAGAATCCTCTCCGCAGTGCCGCGTCCGTCCTCACCGGGGACAATGACCGTGTCCTCCAGCGTGTCCATCATCCCTCCCGCAAAGACGACTTGGCCGTTTCTCGAGTCGACAAACGCGGCCGCGCCGATGTCCCCGGGACGGTCATACACAAAGAACAGGTTGCCGATCTCGCGGGTCTGATCGACCCTGATGCCCGCGTGAAGACTCTCCCGAAGCAGGGAGTCGCCCATCTCGGACGCCTCCTGAGGGGAGATCGGCTCCCCGGATGTCGCGGCGACCGCGAACCATTCCGCCGTGAGATCGCCGAGGCCCGTCAGGTTGCCACGATCCCATGTCTCATTCTTGACGGAGAAGGCCAGCACCGCATGTGCGTGCCGATCCACGCAGACCCCGGAGGCGTCGGACCGCTTGGGGGAATCCGTGGCGGCCGCCGGCGTTGGGACGGCAACCTCCACGGCCGCGGCCAGGAAAAGCATTGCGAGACACATCACAAACCTCATGGGTCTCACCTCCTTGTTCCTATCGGGAACATGCCGTCGTCGGACGGGAGGTTCCCTTTTCCCGGCAATGAGCCGGGGAATCATTTGTGTGAGATCGGAGGCCGGCCTTCTTCCCAGAATGACCCGTCTCCGATCAGCATGGCCATTTGAAGAACTTCGGACGTCAATCGGCATGATCCCTCACCCATGTCCATCCCACAGCCCAGTAAAAGTAGTCAGCCCCCACATCTTCCGGAATCCTCAGTATGAAAGGCTTGACGCTGACCAGATAGGAGCCTCCGGCTGTCAGATCATCACTCGCGATGTCGAGTACCTCGACATTGCTGTCATAACTCAGAGAAGATTCCGTGGAATTTCCGTTCCCATAAAAGACAATATCCAAATCGCTGAGATGATTCATACCTCCGTTCACATCAGGGTTGCTGTCCCATGTCAGAAGCATTCGCAGGTGTTTTCCGGACGGCTTCGGGTTTGGCACTCTGATGTGGAAGTCCCTGTCCAGCATGTCGTTCCTTCCCCAAGACGAGGCGTGCAGGCCGTATTCGACCGCCGAATTGTCGGGACGGACCGGCAAATGGCCTTGTGCAAAGCGGATCGCATCGCTACCCGACACCACGCCGGTGCCGTCCCTGCCATCCACATTCCTTCTCCAATCTCCTTCCTCCAGGTTGTGTGCCGTCAACAACAACGCCACCCTCACCTTTTCAGGCCATGAGACCATTCTGGAGTCCGAGCTTATGACAGAGGCAACCATTCCGTTCACTGTCGGGGCTGCATAGCTGGTACCCCAATAATAAAGACCTCCGTCCAAACAATCGTCCGCCAGACCCTCCACTGGAAATATGCCCGGCGCAACGATGTGGGGCATTTCACGATCTCCCGCACATGGGTCGCCCTCGTTAATGCAGTAAAAGCCATATATGGGTTCTGGGTTCCTTGTGCGGGTGGAATATTCCGCTACCAGTTCATAGTGGGTTCCCCCATCGTCCTGTGCAGGCCTCACTGCGCCGACAGATATGGCATTATAACATTGCCAATGGACTTCATTTTCGTAGTGGCCGTTTCCGGCAGGATTGCAGAATACCGGATAAGGATAACGGTACGCGAAATCGTCCATTTCAAGAAATTCCTCCAAGTTGGGACCGTATTCAAATCTGTGCTGGCTGCAACTTGCGGTCTGAATTGCCTTATCTTCAATGAAGTCTCGCGCACTTGGAGAGAAACCTTCATAGTTGTAATGATACAGATTCGCATCCGGTGCGGCATAATATAGGCATAGAAATGTCCTCTGAGAATGCCAGTCAGCAGTGTCATCAATTGCAATCTTGTCAGGATCAAGATTGCCGAGGCAGTTGAAGAAATCTGTCGTTATCCCTTCTTCAAAGGTGGCCGCATTGACGCCATGCCCTGTTGCCTGCATCGGGGGAGGATTGGCTGCCGACGTGGCGAAGTGAGAGAAAGGCAACGGTGTCCCGCAAGGAATACCCTCATCTTCAAAAATCTCCTCGACTGAGGCCACCGAGTCGTCGAACATGATCTTTCCGAGGATATTCTTTTTCACATTCACCTCAAAAGATCGCTTGCCGACTTGCGTCACATCCAGTCCGTACTTGTCGGCAACGGATGAGACGGAGATGAGGGGTTGCAATTTTGAGATATCCTTGCTTTGCCGCCTCAGTTCATCTTCGGGATGTTTTGTCTTGTCAAGATATCTGACCACCGGCATTTTCAGATGGACACGAACATCTCTGCCTTCCCTGCTTCCCATGGCGTCAAAGGTATTCCTCAGTCTTCCCCTTATCGCGCCGTATTTTTTTCTCTCCGCCTTCCTCTCCTCTTTCATGAGCGATTCGAGATCGTCAGCGTTTCTGATCCGGTCATTGTTGGAGACGATTCCGATTTCACCAGTCACGGGATCAATGACCTTCCTCACCTCAATCAGCTGGCCCGGAAGCGATTCCGGGAAGGCGAAAAGCGTCTTCGAGAGTTCCCTCATCTTTGCCGCCCCGGGTGCGGCAACGCCCACACATGCCAGCAGAATCAGGCATGTCGTCAGCATTTTTCTCATCACAAACTCCTTTCTGATTGTTGAATTGAACCAAGCTTCAAGTTTCAAATTGGCGAATCCGTATATATATAAATAAGGATGCTGTTCCTCATTTCAGGGCGGTCACATGTTGGCCACCTGTCACCTCCCTTCCCGGTCCATAATGGACCGATCCATCACACCACCTCCTTTCCTGACAAGGATGAGACAGGGAGATCGTTCTTGGAAAAACAGACTCCGAAATTCCCCGACTTTCTGATGAGACAGGAATCTGAATCCGAAGGTCCCCGCGTCGATCCGGTGCCGCCGTCTGGCCGGCTTTCCGCTCGGCCCTTTGCGGACAGCCCAGAGTCGCAATCACCCTGAAACGCCTGTCCCGTCATGTCAGGAGAGTCATTCCCCTGACATTTGCGACATATGATATAGGCAAATGAGGGGGGTGTCAATTGGGAAAATGCTTATTTTTTCTAGGAAAATGCTTAGGCTCCAGGAAAATGCTTAGATGATCGTGGTCAGTTGCCGGTTGTCAGTTGTCCAACAACTGGCGAAGGCAGGAATCCATCTGGCTTCATTTCGACAATGGATTCCCGCTTTCGCGGGAATGACAGGGGAGAGCGGGAATGACAGGGGTTGTCCAAGGGCTGTCATTCCTGCGAAGGCAGGAATCCATCTGCCTTCATTGCGACAGTGGATTCCCGCTTTCGCGGGAATGACAGGGGAGAGCGGGAATGACAGGGGTGCCATTCACCTTCCGGGCCAATACTCGTGTCTCACATGCCTGTCAGTCGTCGTGAGGGGGGTGATGTGGTGATATGTCGCCCCGTCCCACGGGCAGGCCGAGAAGACCGTGATCTCAGGAACCGAGACGTGAAAGAAGTTGACATCCAGCCTTCCGGTGATGTCATGCCACACCTTGACATACACCTCGGGGTTCCCCCCGCTCCCCCAGGAGACATGGGCCGGATCCGCATGGAAATGTCCCCAGACCACCCGGTCCCCCCTCGCGGTGGTCTCCTCCCCGCCCTTGCGAAAGGGTGCGTCGATGATCCCGTGGTCCGTGCGGATCTGCGCGGCGATCCGGAGATCGTCGGAGATCATGCGTCCGTCGCCGGGCATGACGGTGCTCTCCCCGCCCGGTGGCGGAATCCCGTTTCCCAGAAACTCGCCGGTCACCGCGTCAATGACAGTGAGGACAAGGTGGCCCCTCTCTCCGACGCCATAAATGGCCCAGCACGGATTTTCGGGTGCCGGGTCGAGCGGGAAGACACTCGAGTCCGGTGATATGAAATACAGGGTGCCGGACAGAACCTCCCCCCTGACCGCGTCGGATTCGGCCAGCGCCTCCTCCAATGTGAGCATGTCCGCCGGCAGGGTCTCCGGGAGGTCATCCCGCCATCCCCCGTTCCTCTCGATGAACTCCCCGGTGTGCCTGTCGAACTGGTAGTTCAGGAAGTCCTTCTCCACGATGGCGGCCCCGACTCTTCTCTGGTGAAAGCAGACAATCCGGTCGCCGATCTCATGTTTCGAGAACTTGCCCGCCGCGATCATGTCCGCGATGCCGTGCCTCTCGAACTCCTCATGCCCGATCTTCTCCGGGGTCAGCAGCTCGTGGATTCCGTAAGTCCTGAGCGATGTCTGACTCGCCGACACATCTTCCGATTCCGATGCGGAATCCGGGACAACCTCCTTGTCGTCTCCCGTCACAGGCTCGGCAGGCATGAGGCTGTCGGCCACTGATTCGGGGGATGACTCGCCCGGCTCCGGGGGCATGAGACTGTCAGCACAAATCCCGGTTGCAAAAGACAATGCGACAAAAACTGCGACAAAAATTTTTTTCATTCATATTCTCCTTTTCTGGAACATGTCCCTGTTCCAATTTGTCAGGGGACGTGACCCGGGTTTCCGCCTTGCAGACCGAGACCTAGGTCAAATGGATTTCCCCCTGAAATCCGAAACCGCCGGATTTGCCAATCCGGCGTGAATCGGAAGATCACATTCTTCACTGCATCCTCACCTCCTTTGATTTTCATCCTCTTGTGTCATATGACTCCATCACTCAATCTTCAGATTCTCTGTCATTCCTGACAGGTCTCCTGTCGGAGTCGGGTCAGAAGACTTGCTCGCCATGTTTCATACCACATTGACACACAGGCGGAGACTTTCTTTCACTTTTTGCTGACGAATTCGCAAAAAAATGGTGAAAGGGTGAAAGAGGGAGGCTTGACGTCGCCTTCCTGCCTGAACATCCGCAATCCGCAACTCATCACCGGCCACAAGGCCGGACAGGCTTGCAGATGCCGATCACCGGATTCCGGTTTCCGGTTTCTGGAATCCGGGCTCCAGATGGTTGACAGCCCGGCATCCGGGACCCAATGGCAAAGAAACTTGATGACCGAGTGCCAGGCACTTGTCAGGAAACATGGACCGGCCTGCTTCCTGGGAGCGGTCAGAGAGTCTTCTGACGTCCAAGGTGCGGGCGGAAAGAACGTGAAAAGCCCTGCTGTCGTGAAAGGACGGCAAGGCTTCATTTGATTGGCTGATTTGCCGGGGCGGAAAAGGTCATTCCGTCAGGGCGACGCCCGCATGGCACTTCCCCCCCGACTTCAGGTTGTCATACACTGTGAAGCCGGCGATTCTCCGGGTGGAATGGATGTGGATGCTTCCGGGGGGGCCATATGCGGGATCCGGAAGCATGTCCCCGACGTGAAGCTTGGCGCTGCCCTGGGCCGGAATGGTGCGCCACTGGATGGGGGCCTCCTTGCCGGTTCTGCTGTAGAACGTCACCGTCAGGCTCGTCTCGGTGATGTTCGGATTGCAGAGCATGAGGGTCGTGTCCCAGTGGTCGTCCTGTGCGACATGGGGGACGGTCAGGGTGGTTGAGAGCTCCGGGATCAGGGGCACGTCAGCCATGTGGCCGTCCTGGCCGCCGGAGAAGCTGACCCCCCTGAGCGAAGGTCGGAGGTGATCCGCATCCACCCCTCCATGGGAGCGTCGCTCCCCACGACAAATGAGAGCTGCTCCCTCGGGCCCATGACCCTGTCATCCGAGGATATCAGGGTGCCGTCCCCCCTCCTGATCGCCATCGAGATGTTCGTACTCTCATAATAGTCGCCAGCAAGTATCCCCA